>JAJPXK010000004.1 GCA_021205485.1 Clostridia bacterium
AAACACATTTATGTGCGGGAATTGAAGGAGAGGCTTATGGGAATGACAATGTCGCAAAAGATACTTGCGTACCACGCGGGGCTTGACAGCGTAAAGGCGGGCCAGCTTATAGAGGCAAAGCTTGACCTTGTTATGGCCAACGATATAACGGGCCCCGTAGCCATTAAGGAATTTAAAAAGACGGGGGCGGAAAAAGTTACCGATAAAAGCGATATAGCTTTGATAATGGACCATTTTGCCCCTAATAAAGACATTAAAAGCGCGCAGCAGTGCAAACTGTGCCGCGAGTTCGCCGCGGAGCAGAATCTGGAACATTTTTACGACGTAGGCGAGATGGGCATAGAACACGCCCTGGTGCCCGAAAAGGGGCTTGTAGGCGCGGGCGACCTTGTTATAGGGGCCGACAGCCACACCTGCACGTACGGGGCGTTAGGCGCCTTTTCCACAGGCGTAGGCTCCACCGATATGGCTGCGGGCATGTTAAGCGGCAAGGCGTGGTTTAAAGTACCCTCCGCCATCAAATTTATTCTTACGGGCAAGCCCCGCAAAAACGTCAGCGGCAAAGACCTTATTCTGCACATAATAGGCATGATAGGCGTAGACGGGGCGCTGTATAAATCTATGGAGTTTTTCGGCGACGGCGTGAAAAACCTCACCATGGACGACAGATTCACCGTGTGCAATATGGCGATAGAAGCGGGCGCAAAAAACGGCATTTTCCCCGTGGACGGCGCCGCCCTGGAGTATATGAACGGCAGGTTTAAACGCAGCCCTAAGATATTTATGGCCGACGACGACGCCGTGTACGACGAGGAATATACCATAGAACTTTCTTCGCTTGAGCCTACTGTGGCCTTCCCTCACCTTCCAGAAAACACTAAAACGCCCGAAAACTTCGGCGATATAAAGATAGACCAGGTTGTAATAGGAAGCTGCACCAACGGCAGAATATCCGACCTGAGGATAGCCGCGGGGGTTTTAAAGGGCAAAAAGGTTGCAAAGGGCGTGCGTACCATCATAATTCCTGCGACAAACGAAATTTATATGCAGGCCATAAAAGAGGGGCTCGTTGAGATATTTATAAAGGCGGGGGCCATAGTTTCTACCCCTACCTGCGGGCCCTGCTTAGGCGGCCATATGGGCATACTCGCCGAGGGCGAAAGGTGCGTTTCCACCACAAACCGCAACTTTGTAGGAAGAATGGGCCACGTGACAAGCGAGGTTTACTTAGCCTCGCCCTATGTCGCCGCCGCATCGGCAGTAAAAGGCAAATTATCAGCGGAAGGATAAGTAATTGTACCTTATTATAAAACGACAGTAGAGTACGTCATTCTGAGCGTAGTCGAAGAATCTCGCGAGAGCGTAGCGGCTCGCGGAAAGCCAAGCAAGAACGGCTTTCAGATACCATTCTACCGCATTAATAAGGTGTAAATTATTAGAATAAACGCATTATTTTTAAACTATTTGTGTGTCGTTGTCGCTCCGCCTTCCGCCAGTCCGTCATCCTGAGGAGGGCGTAAGCCCGCCACTCTGTCATCCTGAGAAGGGCATAAGCCCGACGTGAGGATCTCGCGAGAACTCGCGGAAAGCCAAGCGCGACGGCGCACATTCATTAATAAAAAAATACAACCACTTTTGAGCAATAAACAGGTGATATATGTTAGTTAAAGGAAAAGTTTTTAAATACGCAAGCAACGTGGATACCGACGTCATAATACCCGCGAGATACCTGAACACCACTTCGGAAGAGGAGCTCGCAAGCCACTGTATGGAGGATATAGACCCCGAATTTACTAAAAAAGTACACGCGGGGGATATAATAGTCGCCGAGGATAACTTCGGCTGCGGGTCTTCCCGCGAACACGCCCCTATAGCCATAAAGGCGAGCGGCGTCAGCCTTGTCATCGCCAACAGCTTCGCGCGTATTTTTTACCGCAACAGCATAAATATAGGCCTTCCTATACTCGAATGTCCAGAGGCTGTGGCGGCAATCAACGCGGGCGACACGGTTAGCTGCGATTTAGGCGAGGGCGTGATTACAGACGAAACCACGGGCGAGGCCTTTAAAGCCGAACCCTTCCCCCCGTTTATCCAGCAGATTATAACCGACGGAGGGCTGTTAGCTCACCTTAAAAAGGAGGCGAAGTGATATGAACTACAACATAGCCGTTTTATCAGGCGACGGCATAGGCCCCGAAATTTGCGCGGGGGCCATAAAAGTTTTAAATAAAGTAGGCGAAAAATACGGGCACACGTTTAAATTTGAGCAGCTCCCTATAGGCGGCTACGCCATAGATACCTGCGGCGACCCCCTGCCTCAGTTTACGATTGACAAATGCCTTGCGAGCGACAGCGTGCTGTTAGGCGCGGTAGGCGGCTACAAATGGGACAATATGCCCGGCGACAAACGCCCCGAAAAGGGCCTTTTAAGGATACGCAAGGCGATGAATTTATACTCCAACATCCGCCCTGCGAAACTCTGGACCAGCCTTGCGGACGCCTCGCCCTTAAAGCCCGAGCTTGTAAAAAACGGCATTGAAATTATCATCGTAAGGGAACTTACGGGCGGAATATACTTCGGCGAACGTGGCGCTGGCAAGGAAAACGGCCAGGATTACGCCTGGGATACCGAAAAATACTCCGTACCTGAGATTGAACGCATCACCCGCATCGCCTGCGAAATAGCCTCTAAACGCAGCAAAAAACTCGTCTCGGTGGACAAGGCCAACGTGCTTGAAAGTTCAAGGCTGTGGCGCAAAACCGTACATAAGTACGCCGCAGAACACTTCCCCGACATTGAAGTTACCGACGTTTTGGTGGACAATATGGCCATGCAGATAGTCAAAAACCCCGCTCAGTTCGACGTGGTTGTTACTTCCAATATGTTCGGCGATATTTTGTCGGACGAGGCGGCTCAGGTTACGGGCAGCATAGGCATGCTCGCCTCATCCTCTCTCGGCGACACAAAATGCGGGCTGTACGAGCCTATACACGGCTCCGCCCCCGACATCGCGGGCAAGGATATTGCCAACCCTATAGCAACCATTCTCGCGGCGGCGATGATGCTGAGGGACAGCTTTGATTTAACCGAGGAATACTCGGCGATAGAAAACGCCGTGGCAAAGGTTTTAGACGAGGGATGGCGTACTCCCGATATATACAGCGAGGGCTGCAAAAAGGTCAGGGGAAGCGAAATGGCAGACCTTATCGCCGACAGGATTTAGCATGATAGAAGAAAACGTAAAATCAATTTTAAGCGGAATAAGCGTAAACCACTACGGCGAAAGGGTTACATTGGTAGCCGCCGTAAAAACGCAGTCGCCGCAGGATATCAACAGGGCAATTCGCGCTGGCGTTACCGATATTGGCGACAACCACGTGCAGGAATTCAGGGATAAATACGATTCTATTGAAGGGCATCCTACAAGGCACTTTATAGGGCATCTGCAGACAAATAAAATAAAGTATTTGTTAGGCAAAACCGACCTTTACCAGTCGGTAGACCGCTTTGAGCTGGCCTCAGAGCTGTCTAAAAGGAGCGAAAAAGCCAATTTAACAAGCAATATCCTTATAGAAATAAACGTCGGCTGCGAGGAGAGCAAAAGCGGCTTTGGTTACGAGGAGGCGATAGCCGCCTACAGCAAAATAAAGGAGCTGCCCGCCCTGAAAATCAAGGGTCTGATGGCCATGCTGCCTTTTACCGACGACGAGGAAGTCCTCCGCCCCCTCGC
Source organism: Clostridia bacterium (assembly GCA_021205485.1). Classification (GTDB taxonomy): domain Bacteria; phylum Bacillota; class Clostridia; order Christensenellales; family Borkfalkiaceae; genus Coproplasma. The sequence goes on from JAJPXK010000004.1 coordinate 3,732, forward strand.
CCGCAAAATGAGGGTATTGTACGACGGACTTAAAAAAATAGACAGCGATATATGCTACCTTTCGATGGGCATGAGCGGAGATTACAAGCTGTGCATAGAGTGCGGCAGCAATATGGTACGCCTCGGCACGTCAATCTTCGGCCCGAGGAATTATAATTGAAGTTTTAATGCTAATATGTTGTAAAATGTAAAAAACGGCGTCGCTGCGCCGTTTTTTTAATTAGCTAACGTTATTATTTTTAAATATCTTTTCGGCCGACGAAGTATCCGGATCGCGAACCGCAGCTCGATGCTGCTCCCGCGGGATTGCCGCGTCGCCGCTCTGGCGTCTCATTTGCACACATTTATCTGAGACTTTTATAATGCGGTGTGCAAAGTGTCGCTACGCTCGCACGCAATGACAGAGGCTTCTTGCGCCATTACGGGCTTCGCTCAGGATTGCGTAGCCCTCTTAACTCTCAATTCTTAATTCTAAATTCTAAATTCTCAATTCTCTATTTACTTCTTCTTTCTCTTGGCTTTTGCCTTTTCTACATATACAACGCCTGCGGCGAAGGGGCCGATGTGCGCCCCTATTACGGGGCACATATTTACGGGGGTTACGCCCTCGGCCGCGGCCGTCTTTTCCATTACGTTGCGGCAGTTGGCGTCGTCCATAGTATAGATATACACCGTCTCGTGCCCGTCGGTTGTCGCGGCGTTCAGCTTTTCGGCAAGAGAATTTAATGCCTTATGTATGCCCATGTGCTTTTCCACAAGCTCAACTTCGCCCTTTAAATTTACCGTTATAACCGGTTTAATCCTCAAAAGTCCGCATATGGCCGCCACCGCGGAGTTTAACCTGCCGCCCTTTTTTAAATATTCAAGGGTATCCAGCGCGGCGTAAAGCTTTATGCGGGGGCGTAAATCGTCCAGTATGGCGATAAGTTCTTCAATGGTCTTGTCCTTATTTTTTGCAGCTTCCTCTACAAGATAGCGGAGCATTATGGTTGTGCATGTGGTGTTGTATACGTGAACATGCTCAAAGCCCTCCCTTTTAGCCACCGCGCAGGCGAGGCCGTAAGAACCCGAAAGGGCCTTGGATATAGGCATAACAATTACGTCGCTGCCGTCGGCGCAGGCTGACTTGTAGGCCTCTTCAAGCTGCTCTTCCGAAATCTGAGCCGTATGCGGAAATTCTTCGCTGGAAACAAGCATTTTGTAGAACTCATCCGACTTAAGATCTATGCCGTCGCGGTACTGCTTGCCGCCGAAAATTATCGTAAGAGGCAACACGGTTACGCCGAGCTTCGCCGCCTCCTCCTGCGAAATGTTTGCCGATGAATCGGTGATAATTTTAACCATTCTTTCTATTCTCCTCTATAGTTTTTACAAATTTTGCAAAAAGTTCGTCTGTGGTCTTAAGTTCCTCCTCCGAAAGGCTCTCCGACAGCATTTTAAAGATAAAACTGCCGTAGCTGTCCTCCTCGTGGTAGTACTTCATAAATTTTTCGGTAACGTTGAGGCGGAAACTCCGCTTGTCTTCGGTAGGAACTTTAACAAGATAGCCCTTTTCCATAAGGGAACGCACCTTGTACGCCGCAAGCGACGAGCTTATGTTCAAACAGTCGGCAAACTCGCTCACCGTAGGGCTGCCTAAAAGATAAATAACCTCTACCGAGAAAAATTCCGTCGCCGTAAGCGAACCCTCTCTCTCGCCTAAAACTTTAAAAATGTTTTTGTACAGCTTTAAGCGAAATTCGCGGTAGATAATTTCAAAGTTTTCTTCTATTTCCATTTACTCACCAGATTTTACCTAAAATTATTGAGATAATTATAAACTACAACCGCTTACTATGTCAAGCCGTTTGTTGCTGTTTTAACAAATTACAGCCTTCCCTCAGGGGGGGGCAAGGCGTTATTCGATTTTTAAGATATCTTGCACCGCTGTTAAGGCTTCCCCTTGAGGGTAGCGTAGCATACACAGTAGAAGCTGGCTGCGTAGCAGACAGATGAGGTGTTCCTATAATAATGTTGCTGCACCGCTTTTATATGGTCGGATGATTTCCACCTCATCCGTCAACACAGTTGACACCTTCCCCTCAAGGGGAAGGCAAGGGGCATTATTATACGTCTTACACGTAAAAAAAACGGAAAGCCAGAAAGCCTTCCGTTTAATGCCTTATTTTAAGATTATTCGCCCTTGTAAGGGAGAAGGGCTGCAACCCTCGCGCGTTTAATGGCGTTAGAAAGTTCCCTCTGGTGCTTTGCGCACGTGCCGCTCATGCGGCGGGGAAGCATCTTGCCGCCCTCGTTTATAAACTTCTTGAGGCGGTTAACGTCCTTATAATCTATAACTGCTACTTTCTCCTGGCAGAAAACGCAAACCTTTCTGCGGGGAAACTTTTTAAAATTCTTTTTAGCGGTTTTCTCTTCCATAACAAACTCCTTAAATTATTATAATCCCTTAGAACGGTATATCCCCGTCGTCGTCAAAGGACTGCAAAGCAGGCTTTTTTCTGCCTGCGGAAGGCGCGGGCGCGCTGTAGCCGCTGTCGCCTGTGTCTTCGCTGGCCCCTCTCGGGGTAAGAAATTCAACGTCTGACGCGGTTACGTCTACAGAGGTGCGTTCCACACCCTCTTTATCGGTGTAAGAGTTAAGCTCTATATCGCCGATGACGGCCACTTTATTGCCTTTTTTTGCGTAACGGGCCACTGTTTCGCCAAGCTGGCGCCACGCCGTTATCCTGTAGAAATCGGCCTTGCGTTCGCCGTCTGCGTTGTTTCTGGCGCGGCGGTTTACCGCGATAGAAAAACGGCATATAGGCGTACCCGCCGAAGTTTCGGTAAGCTCGGGGTCGCGGGTTAAGTTGCCGATTAAATATACTTTATTCATCTTTTTACCTGTAATTTTAATTATGCTTTTACGGTTATCATTCTTCTGATTACGCCGTCTGTAATGCCTGCGACGCGGTCAAGTTCTTTGACAACGGCGGGCTGTGCTTCAAAGGTCATAAGCGCATAGTAGCCTTCGTTCTTATAATTGATAGGATACGCAAGCTTCTTTGTGCCCCACTTATCTGTGGATACGACCGTACCGCCCATTGAAGTAACAATTTCTTCAAATTTAGCGGCGAGAGCTTCTTTGGCGTCGTCTGCCAAAGCGTTCTCTAAAACATACAGCATTTCGTAAGTTTTCATGTTTATACCTCCCGGACTTATTCGGCATGCCACCTGCGGCATGCAAGGTAAAATACGCATTTAAGCGTAAGCGTAAATAAATTTACCTGACGGCAAAATTATTCAGCTTGAATATAATACAAAATTTTTTTTGAATTGTCAAATAAAAAGGATATGGTAATAAAATTTTTTATAATGTTGAGTTGTTTATAATAGAGGCTCCCCTATTAGCGGGAGCTGTCAACGTAGTTGACTGAGGGGTTTGCCTTTTTTTAACGTTATTATTTTAAACAACCTTTCAGCCGACGTACCTGCTGGTCGCCCGTTCGGGCGGGATTGCCACGCGGTAGAGTCCGCTCGCAATGAC
>JAJPXK010000054.1 GCA_021205485.1 Clostridia bacterium
ATGTCTTACAATATTTAATTTGTGTGCAATGCAGACGCTTTAGCACACTAATGCAACAAATAAAAATTCGGAGGAATTAACTATGACAGGCGACAGAGTTTATAACTTTGCGGCAGGCCCTTCCACATTGCCTTTAAACGTGCTGGAAGAAGCGCAGAAAGAATTTTTGAATTTCGCGGGCACGGGAATGTCCGTAACGGAAATATCTCACAGGGACAAGGCGTACTACGCCGTTGTTAAGGAGGCCGAGGCCCTTACGAGGGAACTTTTATCCGTCCCCGACGACTACGCGGTGATATTCGTGCAGGGCGGCGCCTCTACACAGTTCGCGGCCGTGCCTTTAAACCTTATGCATCACGCCAAAGCCGACTATATAGTCACGGGCAACTTCGCCAAAAAGGCGTGGCAGGAAGGCCAGATCTACGGCGAGGCCGTAAAGATAGGCGACAGCTCGGACAAGGTTTACACCTATATACCCGACGTAGACAAGCTAAACTATTCGGAAGACGCCGACTACGTTCACATTACCTCTAACAACACCATATTCGGCAGCAGGTACGACAAATTCCCCGAATGCAAGGCCCCCCTGGTGGCCGATATGTCTTCGGAAATATTCTCCCGCGAGATAGACGTATCCAAATTCGGCGTAATTTACGCAGGCGCTCAGAAGAACCTGGCCCCCGCGGGCGTCACTATAGTCATCGCAAAGCGTTCGCTTATACAGGATCCCTTAAAATATTGCCCTACCATGCTCAAGTGGAAGGTGCAGGACGAAAACGGCTCGCTGTACAATACTCCCCCCGCTTTCTCTATCTATATGGCAAACCTCGTGCTCCGCGACCTGAAGAAAAAAGGCGGCGTGAAGGCCATGAACGAGATAGACGTTTACAAGGCAAACCTTCTGTACGACTATATAGACAACTCATCCATGTTTACAAACAGCGTAGAAAAGAAGTACCGCTCCATTATGAACGTTCCCTTTGTCACGCCCTCGGCCGAGCTTGACGCAAAGTTTATCGCGGAAGCCAAGAAGGCGGGCCTTGTATCGCTTAAAGGCCACAGGCTTGTAGGCGGCATGAGGGCCTCTATCTACAACGCCATGCCCGTTGAAGGCGTGGCAGCCTTAATAGACTTTATGAAGAAGTTTGAACTGGAGAATAAATAATATGGCTAAGAGTATACTTAAATTAAACGCCATAAGCCCCTTGGCCGACGGCGTATTCGAAGGATATAACTACAGCGACAGCGTTGAAAATCCCGACGGGATTATGGTGCGTTCGGCCGCCATGGCAGACTACAAGGTAAACGACAACCTTATAGGCGTAGCGAGGGCGGGCGCCGGCACAAACAACATCCCCTGCGCCGACTACGCCGAAAAGGGCATCGTTGTTTTCAACACCCCCGGGGCCAACGCCAACGCCGTAAAAGAGCTGGTTATCTGCGAACTGTTTTTAGGCGGCAGAAAGATAACCGACGCCATAGACTGGGTTAAAACCATAAAGGGCGAGGGCGACGCCGTAGGCAAACTTGTAGAAAAAGGCAAGGGCAAATTCGTAGGCTGCGAAATAAAGGGCAAAACCTTAGGCGTTATCGGCTTAGGCGCCATAGGCGTGGCCGTGGCGAACAGCGCCTACGCCTTAGGAATGAACGTTATAGGCGCAGACCCCTACCTTTCTACAAACAACGCGTTGAGCCTTTCCCCTTACGTTAAGGTGGTCGCTTCCCGCGAAGAAGTTTACAAGGCGGCTGACTTTATTACCGTGCACGTACCCCTCAACGCCGACACAAAGGCGATGATAAACGCCGACACCATAGCCCTGATGAAGGACGGCGTTGTAATTATAAACAACAGCAGGGGCGAACTGGCCGACACGGCGGCCGTAATTTCCGCATTGGAAAGCGGCAAGTTAGGCAGATATATCACCGACTTCCCTAACGCCGACCTTATAGGCGTTAACAACTGCATATGCGTGCCTCATTTAGGCGCCAGCACCCCCGAAGCCGAGGACAACTGCGCCGTTATGGCGGCTCAGCAGCTTGCCGACTACATTGAAAACGGCAACATTAAAAACAGCGTAAACTACCCCGCCATATCCCTTCCCCGCTCGGGCGCGGGCAGGCTGAGCATTCTCCATAAAAACGTGGCCAACCTTATAGCTAAATTCACTTCGGCGATATCGGCTACGGGCCTGAATATATCCAATATGGCGTCTACAAGCAAGGGCGACTACGCCGCCTCCATTCTTGAAGTTGACGGCATTGTATCCGACGAGCTTATAAAGGCCATTTACGCCGTAGACGGAGTATTGAGGGTACGCTCGCTGTAATTCCGGCAAAACTGTCATTCTGAGCGAACTTAATGTCATTCTGAGCGAACGCAATGTCATTCTGAGCGAAGTCGAAGAATCCCGCGGGAGCGACATCTGAACACCTACATTATATATAATATGTATAAAAAACGGACTTTTTGCGGAGTCCGTTTTTTGCCGCCGATTATAAAATTATTTCAACTCAACTTTGACGTTTGACATAATTTGTACGATATGTTATAATGACGCTATCTTTTTTCACGCAGGGGAATAATTATGGTCGGCAAAACAATTTTATATATCCTTTTGCTAATAATAGGGTTTGTATTGCTTGTAAAGGGTGCAGATTTTTTTGTGGACGGCGCGTCGGGCATCGCTGAAAAACTGCATGTTTCTACCTTTGTAATAGGGCTTACCGTAGTCGCCATAGGTACAAGCCTGCCCGAAGCGGCCGTTTCGGTTGTAAGCGCCATACAAAAAAACGGAGAAACGCTTGTAGGCAACGTGGTAGGCAGCAATATCATGAATATTCTGCTTATACTCGGCATAGCTTCGCTGATTTGCAAAATACCTGTAGAAAAGAGTTCTCAACGGATAGAGTTGCCATTCCTTATAGCGATAACGGGAATATTTATCGGGCTTGGCTTCTGGAACAACGGCTACCAGTGGTACGACGGGCTTATACTGTTAGTTCTGTATGCGGCTTTTATGGTATATACCATTTTAATGGCCCGTCGCACGAAGGTAAGCTTAGCCGACGGCGCTGTAGCAACTCAGATTGTCACCGAAGTAGAAACCGAAGTTATTACAGAAACAAAGACGGGTTTAAAAGCCTTTATGGCCAAAGTAAAGTTTAAATTCAACGAGCTTAAAGAGCGCGCCTGGTTCCTTATACTCATTACCGTAATAGGCGCCGCAATGGTTGTTGGCGGAGCAGAACTGGTTGTTAATTCGGCAGAGTTTATCGCAGAAGATTTATTCGGTATAGATCCTAAGATAGTTGCGCTTACCGTAGTGGCGTTCGGCACCTCCCTTCCCGAGCTGGTTACATCCATCTCGGCGGCAAAAAAGGGCGATATGGGCATAGCGACGGGCAACATTATAGGCAGCAATATCGCAAACCTGCTGTTTGTCGCGGGGCTTGGCTTTATATGCGGAGGGAGCTATTCGGTAGACTTCGCCATGCCTAACGACCTTATAGACGCCCTTGTATCTTTAGGATGCGCCGCGCTGCTTTTGATATGCTCGTTTAATAAAAGCCGTTCTTTAAACCGCGTAACGGGCGTTATAATGCTTGTGTGCCTTGTAGGGTACTACGCCTGTCTGTTTGTTACCAGAATATAAAATCAACAGAATAAAACCTAAAACCTCGGTACATAATATAAAAAAAAGTACGGAGGTTTTTTATGTCTGAAAAGAAAAAGATAAAAAAGCTTACAGACAGGGAATACGCCGAATATATCGCCTCTTTAAAAGACGACAGGTAATTCAGCAGGAAAGGCCGCGGCCTTTCCTGCTTTTTTGATAGAGGCTTAAAATGTGAATTTTCAGTTAAAATATGAAAATATAATGAATTAACACAAAATTTTATTTTTTATGTTTGACAGCTTTTAAAACGGGTGATAATATATCCGACAGTTATCACATGATAACTAATTTTTTAAAGGTGATACGATGACGAATGAAGAAGATTTAAAAAGATTTATCAAATCGTTTATGGAAATTACTCAAAGTCTGAGAAGCACCGACTTTTACGACAGAGAAAATTCAAAAAAGTTGCACGCGCTGCAAGCCATACACAAATTTGAAGAAGAAAACGGGAAGCAGATGACCATATCAGACATATCCCGCATAACGGGCATAGCGATGCCTAACGTAAGCAGGTTTTTACGCCCGTTAGAAGAGAGCGGCTATATAGAACGCCAGCGCATAGGCCGCACCGTATACCTTCATATCACCGCCGACGGCGACCAGCTTCTCGCCGCTAAAATGGCTGAAATGAGCGACTATTTATCTGAAATGCTTGAAGCGCTGACAGAAGAAGAAAAAGCTGCATATTTAACCTGCAGCGAAAAAATCTCGGCGGCGTTGCATAATATAATTGAACAAACAAACAAGACAGGAGTTAACTAAGAAAAAATGTTCAAACTTTACAAAAACCTAAAAGCCGTTGACTGGATACTTATAGTATGCATCGTAGGCATTACGGTCGCGCAGGTCTACTTTACCATGACGCTTGTAGACTACGTTTCGGGCATCGTAGAAGCGATACAGATCGCCTATTCTACCGAAGAAACGGGTGACATATGGTACAACGGCGGCATGATGATACTGTATGCGGCATGTTCGGCCCTGTGCCAGGTTGTAACAGGCTTTATAGCTTCGCACGTATCCAGCGACCTTTCAAGGCGGTTAAGGTCAAGAGTATTTACCAAGGTAGAAGGATTTAGCGTCGCGGAAGTAAATAAATTTTCCACGGCCTCCCTTATCACCCGCTCTACCAACGACATACAGCAGGTACAGATGGCAAACATTATGATACTGCGTATGCTTATCTCCGCCCCTATCACCGCGATATGGGCCATATGCAAGATAAGCGCGACAAGCTGGGAACTTACCACCGCCGCCGCGGTTGCCATTGTGCTTTTAGTTATAGGCATACTCGCAATTATGCTTACCGTGCTTCCTAAATTCAAGGTTGTGCAAAAGCTCACCGACCGCTTAAACGGCGTTACACGCGAAAATCTTACAGGCATCAGGGTTGTAAGGGCGTACAACGCAGAAAACTACCAGCAGGAAAAGTTTGATAAAGCCAACGATGACTTTACCAAAGTACAGACTTTTACGGGCAGGGTTATAGCTTTGATGAACCCTATGATGACAATCATAATGAACGGCATATCGCTGGCTATTTACTTAATAGGCGCGTACCTTATAATCGACGGCACAACAAAATACGCCCCTATCGTATCTTTTATGATGCTGGTAACGCAGGTTGTAATGGCGTTTGTAATGCTTTTAATGATGTTCATAATGCTCCCCCGAGCCATGGTTGCGGCAAAACGTATCAACGAAGTGCTTGACACCCCCGACAGCATCACCGACCCCGAAACGGAAAAACAGACTACCGAAACGGGCACGGTGGAATTTAAAGACGTAAGCTTTAAATACCCCGACGCTGACGGCTACGTGATAAAAGATATATCGTTTAAAGCCGAAAAGGGCCAGACGATCGCATTCATAGGCTCTACGGGCAGCGGCAAGTCTACCCTTATCAACCTTGTACCCCGCTTTTACGACGCCACCGACGGAGAAATACTGGTAGACGGCGTAAACGTAAAAGATTTAAAACAGCATACGCTGCACCAGAAAATCGGCTACGTTCCGCAGAAGGGCGTGCTGTTTACGGGCACAGTTGCTGAAAACATAGGCTACGGCGGCGTGACAGACAGGGCTACAATAGAAGACGCAGCTAAAATAGCCGAAGCAGACGAGTTTATACAGCATATGGAAAAGGGCTACGAATCAGAAATTGCTCAGGGCGGCAAAAACGTATCGGGCGGACAGAAACAGCGTATTTCTATCGCCCGCGCCGTTGCGACACACCCCGAAATTATGATATTTGACGACAGCTTCTCTGCCCTCGACTACAAGACAGATAAAAAAGTACGCGAAAACCTTAAAGAACATCTTTCAGGCACTACCAATTTAATAGTAGCGCAGCGTATAGGCACTATTATGGACGCAGATAAAATTATTGTTTTGGATAAAGGCAAGGCCGTAGGCGTCGGCACGCATAAAGAGTTGTTAGAGACCTGCGACGTTTACAAAGAGATAGCTTTATCGCAGCTTTCTGCGGAAGAACTTGGAATTAAGGAGGTGTTGTAATATGCCGGGACCTATGGGCGGACCTATGCGCCGCAATATGAACGATACACCTGCGCCTAAAGGATCTTTTAAAAAGAATATAGGCAAACTTATCGGGGCGTTTAAAGCTTACTACATACCTATACTTATATCGATATTCTTTACTGTAGCTTCGGTAGTGCTTTCCATTGTGGCTCCTCAGTTCCTCAGAAGCCTTACAATCAATCTGGCTTCCCTTGAAAATCTTACCAGCGATTCAGCTATCAACGAAGCTTTAGACGCAATATGGAACTATGCGATTATCCTTATAGTCTTCTATGTATGCAACGCGCTGTGCCACTACGTTTCGTCCTTTATAATGACGACAGTTACACAGAGAACGTGCAGGAGCCTTCGTACGGATATATCCAAAAAAATTAACAAGGTGCCCCTTAAATATTTTGACAGCCACGCTTACGGCGACACGCTTTCCCGCGTTACCAACGACGTTGATACCATCGGCCAGAGCATGAACCAGTCAATCACTATGGTAATACAGTCGGTATGTATGCTGGTAGGCTCGCTTATAGCGATGTTTATCACCTGCTGGCAGATGGCCCTCGCGGCGCTGATCACCATACCCGTAATGCTTGTACTTCTTATTGTGATAATGCACTTCTCACAGCCGCAATTCAGAAAACAGCAGAGCGAACTCGGCGCGTTAAACGGCAAAGTAGAAGAAACATATTCTGGCCACCTTGTTGTAAAAGCCTTTAACGCAGAGAAAAAGACTGCCGACGATTTTGAAAACACCAACGGCAAACTGCAAAAAGCTACCTTCTGGTCGCAGTCAATATCAGGAATGATGCAGCCCGTAATGAGCATAATGAGTTACTTCGCATACGCGGCTGTGTGCGTAGTAGGCGGTTTGATAATGGTAAACACTCACGATTACACCATGATAGGCACCATATCGGCCTTCCTTGTATACGTAAACCTCTTCCAGAGACCCCTCTCGCAGATAGAGAAGGCGTT
>JAJPXK010000073.1:0-1336 GCA_021205485.1 Clostridia bacterium
ATACAATCGCCTTTAGTGGTTGGGAAAGAGTCTATATCGCTGAAAGTTATGCCTGCGCTTGAAAGTACTGACGCGAAGAACGAACTTGCCATGCCTACTGAAAGATAAGCGTCGATGCCGCTTGAAATAATGGTATTAAGTTCGGTATAAGTAGTGTCACTCCAGCTTACCATATAAAGAACTTCGATGTTTCCTGCTATAAGCGATGAATCAACAGAGTTGCCTACTTCGGTTACAATGTCTTCGCCCGACTTGCCGTTATACGTTAAACCGAGACCTGTTAAAAGACCTGCGAAACGGTAAAGGTGCATGCCGTTAGGAATGAACGCGCCGTAAATACCAACCTTGGTTACGCCCTTATTCTTGTAATAAGTACCCATAGCAAGCCCTGCTTCGTATTCAGTCGTCATACTGGGACCAATCTGACCTACAAAGTACGTGTTAGATTTTACAGTTTCGTAATCGGAATCGCTCAACATACCGCTGGCTATAGCGTAGTAAACTTTGTTATCTTCGCAGAGCTGTGCTATGGTTGTACGGCCCTTATCTGCCATATCTATTATGGCTTTGCAGTTCTGGCCGATAAACGTTTCTGCCTGCGACTTTGCTTCAGCTTCGTCTTCAAGCGCAGCCGAATAGATAAATTCAACGTCGTACTGCTCGGCAATATAATTTTCGTAATATGCCTTGAACGCAAGCGCTTCGTCGCCGCTGGCGTCTGCTACAAGCACGCCTATCTTAACGGTTTCGCTTGTAGAGCAAGCGGCAAAAGCTACAGCCGACACTATTGTTACCGCCATCGTGCAGATAGCGACAACGAGTAATTTGAAAAACCTTTTCATAATTTCCTCCTGTGGAAAAATTTTTTATATATTTACGCTTAATGCGATAAATAACTTTATCTGGGCAGATTTTTAGAGCGGTAGTTCATACTTGCCACGAACACCACGGCAAGGAATAAAACCGCGCTTATTATCTGCACGTAGCCGTCCCTTGAACCCGAAACAGACTGGAATAGTATAAACAGAATCTGTTTTACGGTTATGTACGAAAGACCGCCTATTATAGCGGCGTATGCACGCGAACGCGCGCCGCCCGATATGGGCATACCGCCGAACACTATGGCTATAAACACGTTCATACCAACACCGCTTGCCGTAGTTGTGCTTACGGTAGGCGTGTAAACTATAGTCATAGCCGCGCCAAGCCCTACGCCTATACCAGCCATTACGAAAGCTATTATTCCGTAAACGCTGGAAGATATACCCGTCATTTTGGCGCACAGCATATTGCCGCCCAAAAACTTCTGTCTTCTGCCCGTCTTTGTAAAGTTGAA
>JAJPXK010000073.1:1436-7148 GCA_021205485.1 Clostridia bacterium
ACAAACACGCTTCCCGTTGCTATATACGCCAGAACGCCAATCGTAGCGCTGAACACGGTGCTTGCGCCAAGCGATATATCAAACTGCCCCAAAGTGAATATAAATATAGCGCCCGTCGCAACGAGTATTAAAACCATAGACTGGTTTAAAAGCGATTTTAAATTTATTGAAAGCGAGTAGTCGTTTGCCACTAAAAGAATAACGTAAAATATAAACAGAACTACAAGCGCCGCGATGGGCAGCAGGTTTATAATTAAATTATTTCTCTTATGCTTTTTCATAGCGGCGTCAACAACGGGCTTTTCTTTTACAGTACTTTCCATAAGTTCCTCCTTAAATCATATAGCCTATAATGTCGGCGTCGGAAAGGTCTTTGCTGCGCATAAACTCCTTTGTTATTTCGCCGTCTTTCATAATAAGCATTCTGTCGCTCATACCCATAAGTTCGGGCATCTCTTCAGAGATTAACAGAATTGATTTACCTTCTTTTTTAAGCTGTACCATAAGCTGATACATAGCCTGTTTTACGCCTATATCCACGCCGCGGGTAGGACAGTCTAAAATAAGTATCTGCGACTTTCTGCCTATCCACTTGCCGAACACCACTTTTTGCTTGTTGCCGCCTGATAAGGTACGCACTACCTGGTCCCTGTCGAAGCACTTTATCGAAAGGCTGTCTATCTGTTCGTCAACGTACTTCTTTTCGCGGCTGTCAAGAATTATAAAGTTTTTAACGGCGTACTGTTCCATACCGGCTACGGCTATGTTGTCTTTGATGCTCGCTGAAAGGTTTAACGATTCGGTATCCCTGTCCTTTGAAACGTAGCCTATGGAGTGCTTCATTGCCGAAGCCTCGTTTTTAACCGCCGAGCCGCTTCCGTCCGAATACACGGTAACGCTGCCGCTTTCGGGAGTAATCGCGCCGAAAAGCACCTTGCCAAGCTCGTGCATACCGCACTGGGCAAGACCGCCCACGCCCAATATTTCGCCTTTGTGAAGGGATACGTTTATATTTTTAAGCTGACCGCCTAAATTCACGTCCTTCATTTCAAGCACTACTTCTTCCCCGCAGGTCGGGTCGTAATCGCTTCTGTAATAGTCGCCCTGCAGGTCGCGCCCTATCATAGCGCGGCGGATGTCGTCGGGGTTGTATTCCGATTTATCGAAGGTGCGGATAATGTTGCCGTCGCGCAGAACGGTAAGCTCGTCGCATACTTCCATTATTTCGTCAAGATCGTGCGAGATAAATATAACCGCCCTGTTGGTATCCCTGAAGTTGTTTACCACGTTGTACAAAATTTTACGCCCGTCCTGCGCAAGCGCCGTGGAGGTTTCGTCTATTACCAGAACTTCGGGGTTCTTCATTATAACCTTGGCTATTTCTACAAGTTTACGCGACTGGAAATCGAGCGCCGCCATAGGCGTTGCGGGATTTATATCGGTTATGCCTATATCTTCAAGCGCCTTTTTTGCCTGCGCGTACATACGCTTGCGGCTTATAGGTCCAAAGCTGTGTCCTTTAACGCAAAACGAGCGGAACTGTTCCAGCTCGCCCAAAAAGATATTTTCGGCTACCGAAATTCCGCCTATAGTGCCGCTTTCCTGCACTATCATTCCTATTCCCTTCGACAGAGCGTCAAGCATTGAAGCAGGTTCCCAGGGCTGTCCCTTATAGGTCATAGTTCCCGAAGTTGCCTTTTGCATACCCGCCATAATTGACGTTACCGTGGACTTACCCGAACCGTTTTCGCCTATAAGCCCCAGTATCTTGCCGCGGTGAACGCTTACGTTTACGCCGTTTAACGCCTTAACCACGCCGAAGGTTTTTACAATATTTTCCGCCGTAAGGATAACTTCCCCCTTTTCGGCTGTTTGAATAGTATCCGACACTTCGTTTCCTCCGTTCGTCTTAATATCAATATATTTTACATTTTTTGTTTAACGCAAACAACGGGCTTATTTACTCGGTTTGCCGTGAATTTTTACTTTTTTAAGACAAAAATTTTACTTTTGAAAAATATTAAAAATTAAAAATCTGAAGTTCACCGAACCGTAAAATATTAAAATTTTGAGCCTGTATATTGACACCGGCTATTTTTTAATATATAATATAATAATGTAAAAGTACGGGGGCTATTATGCAGGAATACTATTTAGCAAAATTTTCTGACGCAGTACCTATGCAGCTTAAGGGCATAACGCTGGGCGAGCTTGACGCGCACTGGCACAGGGATATAGAGATTATATTCGTGTTAAAGGGAAGCACTGATATAAAAATTGACGGAAATATTTTTCATCTTGACGAAGACGACCTTGTAGTTATAAACTCCAACAGCATACACCAGCTTAAAAGCAAAACCAACTGCACGGCTGTTTCGCTTAAAATAAACCCCGACGGGCTTTCCTGCGGCGATACTTACTTCGACTGCAACTCTTCCATTGACAACGACAAGGGCAGATATTACTCCCTTAAAAGCAACGTAGCCTACCTCGTAAAGGAAAACAGCAGTAAAGACGTAACAGACGATTATTTTAATTTAGCAACGGCTTATAATATTTTGCATATATTAGAGACGCATTTCAAGGGCGACAAGGCTAACGCGCCAATGCAGAAATACGCCGACAGGGTAAACAGAATTATAAATTACATAGAAACAAATTATAAAGACGCCATTACTTTAACGCAGCTTGCCGAACACGAGCACCTTTCCGTACCCTACCTTTCGTCCTTCTTCGATAAATACTTCGGCGTAAACTTTACCACGTATTACAACGACGTGCGTATGCGCCACGCGGTAAACCAGCTGCTTTCAAGCGGCGACAGCATAGAAAATATCGCCTACGACAATGGTTTTACAGATCCGCGCTCGTTCGTAAACCTGTTTAAAAAGAAGTACGACACCCTGCCCAGCCTGTACCGCAAGCAAAACTCCGACAATAAAAACGCCGACACGGAAGACGACGACAATTTATTATCGTTACAGCAGAGCGTGCTGCTGCTTTTGGCTAAATACTTACCTACAAAATTAAGCAACGAACCCGAAACGGACGAAACGCCCGCCGAAATCAAGCACCTTAACGCCGAAAACATATCCATAAATTCAACGGTAAAAACGCTTAAACACACCTTTAAAGTGTTTACGTCGGCTGCGCGCGCGAAGGAGCTTTTATTTGACGAAGTAAAAAACCAGCTTGCTGAATTGCAGGGCAAAATGCACTACGAATACATAAAATTCCACGGACTGCTCTCCGACGATATGCTGGTTTATACCGAAGATAAAAAGGGCAATCCGCATTATTCGTTCGTATATATAGACAAAGTATTCGACTTTTTACTCTCCATCGGACTTAAGCCCCTGGTGCAATTTTCATTTATGCCGAGCGCATTGGCATCGGATAAAGACCATAACGCATATGCGTCACCATTTAACGTAAGCCCGCCAAAGGATATGAAAAAATGGTGCGACCTTATCGAAGCGCTTACTCTGCATCTGATAGACAGATATGGTTTAAAGACGGTAAAAAGTTGGCTGTTCTGCGTATGGAACGAGCCTGACACTACGGAATATATCTTCGGTTTTAAGCGCGACGAGGACTTTTACGAATTATACAAGGCGACTTACTGTACCGTTAAAAAGATAAACAAATCGCTTGTGTTCGGCAGTCCCTCCCTATGAATATAATACAAATATAATCAGGACTGGGGCGAACGGTTTATTTTGTGGTGCAAACAGAACGGGTGCGTACCCGAATTTATGAATATACACTACTACGACAACGACTTTACTCCCGAAAGTTTCAGCACACACAGTCCGGGGCATCCATCGCACGGCAGACTGAATATGGACGAATACGCCTTCAACCGCTGCATAAAGAATATGAAATCGCTGTTTTCGCGACTGGGTATTGCCGATTTACCCGTGTATCTTACAGAATGGAACCTTACCGTTTCGCACGAAAACCTTTTAAACGATACAAGTTTCAAAGCCTGCTATTTAGTTAAAAATCTTTTGGAAAATTACGACGAACTGGACAGCTTCGGCTACTGGACGCTAACCGATTTTATGGAAGAATTACAGCCGTCTATGGAGCAATTTCACGGCGGGCTGGGGCTTTACACAATAGACGGCATTAAAAAACCGCATTTTTACGCCTTTGAATTTTTAAATAAGTTAGGCAACCAGCTTATCGCGCGCGGAGAAGGGTATTTTATTACTAAATCTTACGGCGGAATACAAATTATATTATATAACTACGAGCATTTTAATCACCTGTACGCTTCAGGCGAAAAGTTTGACAGGAATTTTATGGAAAAGTACGCTCCCTTTTCGCGTATGGGCAAAGCCGACGTTTCGCTCGCGCTTACGGATATTCCTTCAAAAAAGTGCGTTATACGCGAAAATATTTTAAACCAGGATCACGGCTCGGCGTTTGACGAATGGATAAAAATGGGCGCACCTGATTTAACAAAAGAAGATATTGAGTATTTAAAACTGAAGTCCGTGCCCGAAGTTTATGTCCGCACGGAAGAAATTGAAAACGGCACTCTTACCATCAACGCCTTTTTGGATCCCCTTGAAGTACGGCTGATAGAAATAACGCTGAAATGATATAAAATATTTATTGTAACGGAAAGTGAATTATGAATTTGGAAGAATTATTTTCATACAGAAGAAGCACAAGGATGTATGAAAAACAGCAGATTACAGAGGAGCAGCTACAACAAATTCTTGAAGCGGCTCAAAATGCGCCTTTAGCAGTAGGCAATCGACCGAAAGCACGTCTGACTGTTGTCCAAAACATGGAAATATTAAACGAAATTCGAGAGTGCTGCAAAACGGAATCGAGAAGGAATCCCGGTGTGATTCGCGATTCTCTTTATGGTGCGCCAACGCTGATTTTGGTTTCAGAGTCGAGCTTGTCTGAAGATCGGATTGAATTATGTGATGCTGCCTGTATTATTGAAAATATGATGCTTGAAGCAACGAATCTTGGACTTGGCTGTTGCTATATCTGGGGTTGTCTGTCAAAACTCCGTGCAAATAGTGAACTGCTTAGGAAATTGGATCTGGAAAAAGAACAGGTGATTCTTTCCGGTTTCATATGTGGAACACCAGTAAAACCGCTTTATGCCAAGAAAAGAGAAGCTATAACCATAAACAGGATACCGCAATTTCCATAGGGAATTTTGATAAGTGCCGCCGTAAAATTTAATGTTATAAGGGCGTGGCGTGAAGCCACGCCCTTTAACTATATTCATTTGTTCTGTAAAACTATATTTAGTTGCTATTTATATTTCGTCCTGCGGAAACTCTGTCTGGTAGATGATTTCTTCGTTTTCCGCAAACCAGCTCGGCTCGGTTGCGCCTATAAAGTTATACACTATTTCTATTGTCTGGTGATAATGTCCGTCAATTCCTTTTGCTCGTTCTCGTACAGTTCACTCAACTTCAAGTACCGTTCTTCGGAAATCTTTTCTTCAACTTTACCTTCATATAAAGATTGTATAATTTTATCCAAAGCCTTAATTCTTTTCTCTGCTTCGTCAATCTCCTTAAGGTGAGATGAAAGTTCTTTCTTCGTAGCGGTATCCGATGTTTTCTCTACCATTTTCGTTAAACTGCTGCTTGTATTCCTTGGCGTAACTTACGGTAAAACGCAAATCGTCTAAAATCATTTCCGTTACAGCTTTTACCGTTATCTGATGCGAAG
>JAJPXK010000060.1 GCA_021205485.1 Clostridia bacterium
AGGGGGTAGGTGCCCTCGCTTATGTTTGAGCCGTGTAGTTGCTGGATGAACTCAGGTGTACTATACGGCTCGGTCTTTTTTAGAAACTACATTTAATCAATAAATGTAAAGCAAAAGCTCAACAATCTCTGTATCGCTCCAACCTAAGGAACGCAGGTAATTGATGAGCCTTTTTATTGGTCCTTTGACATGTTTTCCATTGCCTTTTACCTACCTAAAAATATTTACCTTTGGAAAGGTATGGCTGCCGAATAACATTTTTTGCTTAAAAATAGTTAAGGATTTAATAATAAAAATAGTTCTAATCTTTCTGGCGTCCTTAAATTTATGCCGTTATAAAATTATACATTATAGTAGAGGTAAGGATAGAATTATTCGTAAAACACAGCTTTTACGAAGTTTTAAGGGTAAAATAAAGGAAAAAGGGGGTTAATCTGATTTACGCTTCTTTTAAATGAGCAACCGGTCGTCTTTTTTATTAAATTTTTGTCCTGATGCGTTTAAATTGATTTTATTTTCAGAAAAATTGCTTATTTTTAGTTAAAATAACAATAAATTTAAATCATAAATTGTTGTAAATTAATAAAATAACTATGTCTGGCATAGGTATTATGCCAGACATAGTATCGCTTAAATTTAACTGTTTTTTAATTTTTTACAGGTTTAAGACCCCAGATATTTTCTGCATATTCTTTAATGCTTCTGTCTGCCGAGAATATTCCCGACGCTGCAATGTTGCGAAGCGACATCTGGTTCCATTGCATTTTGTCGTTGGTATAAAGTTGAGATATATCTTGCTGAGTCTTGCTGTACGAAGTGAAATCGGCCATACACATGTAAGGGTCGGCTATAGGAGCTCCTGAAGTTCCCGTTGTAAGATATGCGGCTATATCAGAGAACGACTGTCCGTTGAAACCGATTATCAATGCTTCGATAATTCTGCGGAGCCTCGGCGACTCATTATAGTACTTATTCGAGCTGTAACCTGATTTCCAGATATCGTCAACTTCGTTCGCTTTTAAGCCGAATATGAAAATATTTTCATTGCCGACAGCCTGAGCCATTTCAACGTTTGCGCCGTCTAAAGTTCCTATTGTCAGCGCGCCATTGATCATGAATTTCATGTTGCCAGTGCCGCTCGCTTCTTTACCGGCGAGAGATATCTGTTCAGAAACTTCTGATGCAGGCATCAACATTTCCGACATTGTGACGTTGTAGTCTTCCATATAAACAACATTTAACTTTTCATTGATCTTAGGATTTTTACGGATATCCTCTGCAATGAAGTTAATAAGTTTGATTATATTTTTCGCCATCTGGTAGCCTTGCGCGGCTTTCGCTCCGAATATATATGTCTTAGGCTGCATCTCCATATCGGGATTTTCCTGTAAATCGAGATATGTGTCGATAATATTCATCGCATTGAGAAGCTGCCTCTTGTATTCGTGGAGACGCTTTGACTGTACGTCAAATATTGTGTCGGGGTTGATTATAATTCCCTGTTTTTTGTAGGCGTAATCGGCAAACTGCTTTTTCTTTATAGCCTTAATTTCGTCAAGGCGTTTTAAAACGGTTGTGTCGTTGTCAAACTTTTTGAGGCCAGCGAGTTTTGACGCATCGTGTACGTATCCGTCGCCGATGCAATCATTTATCAGGCTGCAAAGTTCGGGGTTAGACTGGCAGAGCCAGCGCCTGTAGGCTATACCGTTTGTAACGTTCGTAAATTTTTCGGGCGAATAATCATAGAAATCTTTGAATGTAGATGTCTTCAAAATATCGCTGTGCAACGCAGAGACGCCGTTTACCTTGTGGCTTCCGTAAACGGACAAGTTTGCCATTTTCACTTTGTCGTATTCGATAATCGCCATTCTGGAAATTTTATTCCATTCGCCGGGGTATTTTTCCCAGAGATCTTCGCATAATCTTCTGTTAATTTCTTTGATTATAGAATGTATTCTCGGAATCTTGCGGCGTACCAAATCTTCTGACCATGTTTCAAGGGCTTCAGCCAGGATTGTATGGTTTGTATACGCACAGGTAGCCGTTGTGATAGACCAGGCTTCTTCCCAGTTAAAGCCGTTCTCGTCTATAAGAATCCTCATAAGTTCGGGAATAGCCATCGCGGGATGAGTATCGTTTAAATGTATAGCGGCAAGTTTAGGCAATTCTTTTAAACTGCCGTATCTGTGCTTGTGGTCTGAAACAATATTCTGTATTGAAGCCGAGCAAAGGAAATATTGTTGTTTTAATCGGAGAGATTTTCCGCCTTCGTGTTTGTCGGCAGGGTATAAAACTTTGGTTATAAGGTCGGCGTCGTTGTCTTCGCTCATCGCCTGGTAATAAGCGCCCTGAGAGAACAGCTTCATATCAAAGTCCTGAACGGGTTTAGCTTTCCATAACCTCAACACGGAAACAGCTTCGCTGTCTTTGCCGGAAATCATCATATCATAAGCGGTCGCTTCGATTTCGTTGCAGTTTATATACTGCGTCTGCATGCCGTATTTGGTCCACCTTTCTTCTATCTGGCCGTCAAAACGAACGATAAATGATTTATCGCTTCTGTTAGTAAGCCATACTTCTCCGCCGGGGAGCCATACGTCAGGCAATTCAATCTGCCAGCCGTCTACAATTTTTTGCTTGAAAAGGCCGTACTCATACCTTAATGAGTAGCCCATAGCGGGGTAATCCCCCGACGCGAGGGCATCCATAAAGCAGGCCGCCAATCTGCCGAGACCGCCATTGCCTAAACCAGCGTCGGGTTCAAGTTCGTACAAATCTTCAAGCTTAAATCCGTAGGAAGAGACGACTTTTTTGTATACGTCCCCTATTCCTAAATTATAAATGCTGTTTTTAAGCGAACGGCCGAGTAAAAATTCCATGCAGAGGTAATAAACGCGTTTCGCGCGCCTTGCCTTGCTTTTTTTGTGGAACTGCTGCCTTTTTTCAAGCAGTATGTCCCTGACAGTCATAACCACGGCTTTATACATCTGTTCCTGCGTAGCTTCCGTGGGGCTAACTCCGAAATATCTGGAAAGTTTACCTTTTATAGCCTCTTTAACTTCTTTTTCGGTAATAGCTGTGCTGCTCATCCTGTTGTCTTATTCTCCTGTAGTTGTATTATAAATTCCATACAAAGACCTTTCAATTTTACAAAAGAAAGGTCTTTGTAAAAATTATTTGTTTATAGTATTCTTATTTAAGAATATCCTGGTAAAGGGCTTCGTACTGTTTCGCCGACTGGTTCCAGCTAAAATCTGACGTCGCCGCCCTGTACATAAGTTTTGTCCACTCTTCTTTATTTTTATAATCGGATATCGCCTGCCTTACAACGTACATCATATCGTGAGCGTTGTAATTGGTGAATGTATAACCGTTTTCCAACGCGTGGATGCTGTCTGCAAGTCCGCCAGTTTCGCGTACAACGGGTATCGTCGCGTATCTTGCGGCTATCATCTGAGAAAGTCCGCAAGGTTCCGATTTTGAAGGCATAAGGAATATATCCGAACCTGAATAAATCTTGCGGGAAAGGTCGCCGTTAAACACGATATTCGCGCTTACTTTGTCGGGATATCTTCTTGCAAGGTCTGCAAACCAGCCTTCGAAGTGAGACTCGCCTGTACCTAAAAGCACAAACTGAACGTCGTCCTGCAAAATTTCATCAATAACCGTAGTTACAAGGTCAAGCCCCTTGTGCGCCGCGAGACGGGATATCATTGCTACGATAGGCGTATCGGGTTTAACGGGCAGGCCGAGCATCTTCTGAAGTTCTTCCTTGCAGACGGCTTTATTTGTAAGATCTTCTGCCGAATAATTTGCAAACAGATGCGTATCCGTCGCGGGGTTATAGCTTACGTAATCAATGCCGTTGAGAATGCCGCAGAGTTTAAACTCGTTCCTTCTTATAATAGGGTCAAGGTCATGAGCGAAATACGGATTCTTGATTTCCTGAGCGTATGTCGGGCTTACGGTAGAGAACTTTTCGCAACATTCTATGGCGCCTTTCATAAGGTTTATAGAATTATTATATTCTACGAGGTACTTATATCTGCCGTAAATGTCGAAGAGGTCGCTTAAAATATCAAGCGAGTAAATGCCCTGATATTCTATATTGTGTATAGTAAACAGCGCCCTGATATACTGGTACTGTTCGTTGAAGCAGTAATTTGTCTTTAAATAAATCGCCGCAAGCGCCGCCTGCCAGTCGTGGCAGTGCATTATATCGGGGAAGAAGTTTATAAAAGGCATTATTTCAAGAACGCTGCGGGAGAAGAATGCAAATCTTTCGCCGTCGTCAAAGTAGCCGTAGCAACCGGGGCGTTTGAAATAAAATTCGTTATCGAGGAAATAGAATGTAACGCCGTCTTTCTCATAAGAGAAAATACCGCAATACTGGTTCCTCCACGCGAGGGGAACATAAATATTTCCTATATAATTGAATTGCTGCCTGTACTCCCATTTGATATCTGAATAAAGAGGAACCACTACCCTTACGTCAAACCTGCCTGTGGCGGCGAGAGCTTTAGAAAGAGATCCGATAACTTCCGCAAGGCCGCCCGTCGCGATGTAGGGCGTGCATTCTGAAGCGACGAAAAGTATTTTGGTTTTGCCCTCGTTTACGTCTACGGGAACATTGGTTGCGACTGTGCTTTCGTGCGCGGGAATCCTCGCTTCGGAAACTTTCTTTCTCGCGGTCGCTTTAGCGACTGTTATTTTTGTATCTGACATCATGTTCTCCCCTTAAATTAACGTGCCTTTGCTGATAAAGTAAGGCTGAAGCTCGCAGCCTGCAAGCGTCCTGTTGTCGCGGATAACGGAATTTTTGTCTGCTACAACATAAGCGAGATTGCAGTCGTGGCCTACATAAGTGTCTGTATTGAGTATGCAGTTTTTAACTACAGTGCCCTTGCCTATCTTGACGCCGCGGAAGAGTATACAGTTTTCAACTGTGCCCTCAATAAGGCAACCGTCGGAGACAAGCGAATTTTTAACGCATGCGCTATCTGTAAATTTGGCGGGCGCGCTGTCGTTTACTTTGGTATAAACGTCTCTCGCACCGAAAATTTCGTTGCGGACATCCTTTTTAAGAAGGTCAAGGTTTGCATTGAAGTATGCCGCAAGCGAATCTATAGCAGCGTAATAACCATCAAACTTATATCCATAGATCTTCATCGCTTTGACGCCGGGAACAAGGATATCTTTGCCGAAGCTTGTATATCCGTGCTGTATAGCGTCCTGAATAATGTTGAGAAGGAATGAAGTACGGGCTACCATTACGTTTATGTAATTCTTTTTAACGCCGCTTGCCTTAGGATTGATGCCAATGTCGGAAATCCTTCCGTCTTCCGCAGTCTCAAACACCATATTGTAATGAGTGTGAGGAATTTCATGCTCGTGATATACCATAGTTATATCGGCATTCTTTTCTGCATGATATTTTATAACTTCGCTGTAATCGAGTTTGTAAACAGCGTCGCTGTCTGCCAAAACTACATAGTCCTGTTTGCATTTTTTAAGGAAAGACGTTGCTCCCTTTAACGCCTCAAGCCTGCCTTTGTAAAGCATTTCCGATTCGTCGCTGTAAGGGGGAAGCAAAATAAGGCCTCCTTCCTTCCTCGCGAGATCCCAGTTTTTGCCGCTGCCGAGGTGATCCATAAGCGACTGGTAATTCTTCTTTGTGATAACGCCTACCGTGGTTATTCCGGAGTTAACCATATTGGAAAGCGAAAAGTCTATAAGACGGTATCTGCCGCCGTAAGGTATCGAACCCATGGACCTTACTCTTGTAAGTTCGGGTACGTTTTCTTCGTTAATGCTTGAAAAAATAACGCCAACCGTTGATGCCATTTTTAATTTCCCCCTATATTACACATTCTGATCGACTATTTCGCCTGCGGGAACGCTTCCGCCGTCGTGTACGGAAATTCCCCTGCCGAGTACGGTGATTCCTGCCGTCTTGCCGCCGACTTTGGCAGCCTCGGCCTTTTCGGCGCCGATAACGGCGTTTTCACCGATAGTTACTTCTTCGTCGATAATCGAGTAGTTTATCTTAGCGCCCTTCTTGACTGTAATATTGCCCATAAGCACGCTGTCGCAAACTTCCGCGCCTTCTTCTATAACGCAGTTGGTGCCGATTACAGAATTGACGATTTTGCCTTCTATTTCGCCGCCGTTGGCGACAATGCTGTTTATAACTTCCCCTTCTACGTACGCGGGAGGCGAAAGAGGACTTCTTGAATGTATAACGTGATCTTTGTCGTCAAGCTCAAAGTTAGGCGTAACGCCGAGAAGGTCCATATTTGCTTCCAGAAGAGAGCTTATGGTGCCGACGTCTTTCCAATACCCTTCAAAGCGGTAAGAATACATCTTTTCGCCTGCGTTAAGCATTGCGGGAAGAACGTTTTTACCGAAGTCTTTTTCAGAATTAGGATCCTGTTCGTCCATTTCAAGATACTTATAAAGCTTATCGGCGCTGAAGATATATATACCCATAGAGGCGAGATTGCTCTTAGGTTTAGCGGGTTTTTCTTCAAACTCGTAAATCGTGCCGTCGGGATTGGTGTTTAATATGCCAAAGCGGGAAGCTTCTTTCATAGGAACTTCCATACAAGCGATTGTGCAGTCGGCGCCTGCGTCTTTATGCGCCTGAAGCATCTTTTCGTAATCCATTTTATAAATATGGTCGCCCGAAAGTATTAAAACGTAATCGGGATCGTACATCTTCATAAAGCGGATATTCTGGTAAATGGCGTTCGCCGTTCCTTTGTACCAGGAAGTCGATTTTTTAGCTTCGTAAGGCGAAAGAATATGTACGCCGCCGAAAGTTCTGTCCATATCCCAGGGCTGACCGTTGCCTACATATTCGTTGAGAACGAGAGGCTGGTACTGAGTAAGCACGCCTACCGTGTCAATCCCCGAATTAATGCAGTTGGACAAAGGAAAATCGATTATCCTGTACTTCGCGCCGAAAGATACGGCGGGTTTTGCTATATTGCTTGTCAAAGCGTAAAGACGGCTGCCTTGTCCGCCGGCGAGTAACATAGCGA
>JAJPXK010000098.1 GCA_021205485.1 Clostridia bacterium
GCTTATAACCGTCTTTTATATTAAAATATTAAAGTACGATTTTTATTTTGATATATCTACTACAAAATATAAAGCAGGTGTTTTTATGTACAGTAAAAGTTACTACTTAAAATCAAAATTACGGGGCTTTGCGATATTGCTTTTAAGCGTTATCATGGCTCTTTCGCTGTTTTTCGCTTCGGCTTGCTCTGACGATGAAAAAAAGGAATCTACCGATTCTTCTTCAGACAGCCAGACAATACTTAACGGCAATTTTGAATTTTATACCGACAGCGACGACAAAACGCATATTATATATACGCCTAACAACTGGTCTTCCTCCGTTTCGGGGAACAGCAACTACGTTGCAAACGGCGTTTTGGATACTTCGGATTCGGGCTGGGCTAAACTTGAAGATCCCGAGCTTGCCACAACGCTTGACGACAACGAAGATCTTTTAGACGACGATGACGACGACAACGACGACGATTACGTTGATTATAATATGGAGTCTAAGGATATTCCCTATAAGAATACCTACGCGGGGGTTAAAGGCGAGGACCTTGACGGCAACACCTACTACACCCTTTACGGCGACGATGAAAGCGGATATTATATTATCGACGATAACGGCGATGAAGTTTCCGTTACCTACGATAAGACAAATGGTTATTATATTGATGACAATTTAAACCATGTATACGTTAAAGAGCTTATAGACAATCCCGGTACTCACAACGAAATTATAACCGACAAGACAAAGGTGCCTTCTGATGTCGCCTGCGACGCTTACTACGTAGCGGACATCTCTGACCCGAGATATGACGACAAGGACTGCGCTTTTACCAACACTGACGGCGATACGTGCATAAAGCTCTTTCTGGACGAATCCACAGGCGATTATTATTACAACTTGGATTATGACGACGATGGCAGCATATCAGACACAAGCACACGCTTTGAAAGCCATGTGCTTATGATACACAACTTTGTAAACGCCGACACCCGTTACGGCACAGCGCAGAGCTATTCTTCCTCTACCACCGTTACCCTTCAGCCTAACACCGCGGCCGAACTTACGGTATGGGTTAAGACGGCCGAACTTATCTACGACAGAAACGGCAGCGAAATAGACGAAGGCAGGGGCGCCTATATAGAAGTTGAACAGACGGTAAGCGGCACTTCGGTTGATTCCTTATTCATAGAAAACATAAGGGTTGACGATTGGACGAAGTACACTATATATATAAGAGGCTGCGACTTTGGCGAAAGCACAGTAACAGTTACCTTAGGCCTTGGACAGTCCGATACCGATTACGGCGAGACGTGCGAAGGCTACGCATTCTTTGACGACGTGCAATGCACCGTCTATACAGATATAAGCGAAACAACCTATTCCTCTCTTGACACAACAGCTCAAGGCAACATAGAAGCAAACACAACGTGTTACCTCACCAGCGAGGAAGACGAAAAGATATTCAACACCGACGAAGTTGCTCAAAACAGCGGTTATTACTACCTTGACCTGTCTTCGCGTAAAGAGCATAAATCCGTAGCCCTTACGGGAAACACCTCTGTTGACTATTTAAGGGATTCGGATTACTATGTAACGTCTGATGTAAAAAGTTTGACCGGTTATAACATAACAAACGCTGATACTGGCAGTAAATACAGTTCAGGAACATACAAAGTAAATTACCTTGACGACACGATAGACACCTCTTACGACGTTTTAGGCGTATTTGATTTAAGCAAACTTACTACAGAATTGGCAAGCACTGCCTACACATCCACAGGTTTAGGCTACAGCTATTACAGCGATACCGTTAAAACTGTTTTAAGCAGCTATTACGGCGAAGATTACGTATTTGACGACAACGAAACGTACAGCGACGCATTGATGATTCTGTCGGCTTACGGAGCTTCCTATACCGCCACCGTAACAAATGAAGCCAACTTCACCGTAAAAGAATACGGATATAAGATAGTTTCGTTCTGGCTGAAGACTTCGGATATGAAAAATCTTACGGCTGCGACAATAACGCTTAACGCCTACAAGTACGACGACGAGGGCAACCTTTTAAACGCTAACGACGAGATAGTAACAGATTTCAGCAGCGCCGTATTGGACAGCAACCTGTCGGCCTCCGTTTCGGCAGACACCACGGGCGTTACCTATGAGGTTGGCGACAACGACGATATATACAACGGCTGGGTACAGTGCTTCTTCTATATTGAAAACACGACCTCTTACCCGATAACGTTTGAAATGGATATTTCGTTCGGCAACACCACCATAAAGGACACAGACGCGTCTAACTACCGCGGCGGGTACCTTGCAATCGCAGACATACAGACCATAGATATTGACGAAGAAATTTATGACCTTGTTTCTACAGGCAACTACGCGTCGGTATTGAGCCTTACGACAAGCGACGCAAGGACAAGTAGCTATTTTGACACCACTGTAACGGTTGATACAAACAACATTGAAACAGCCATAACAGACCCCTCCTCTTACACGGGCGTCAACGGCGGAAGCGCGTCTGTCGCTTACTCCTCCATCATAGACACCTCTGGTTACGACCAGAAGAACGGCAACGACAACGCGGGCCTTATAAACCAGGATTACTGGTCGGCCTACCTTGACGGATATCTTAATGACAGCAACAGCTATAAATGGGTAGAAGTTTTACTCAACTATATAATTGACGGCGGTTACACACAGCAGACGGCGTACGATGAGGCGCTGACGGCCATTTCTGGCATATTCGGTTCTACCTCTATCCAGCCTCTGCTCATCGTTAACACGGTACAGACGTTTGCAACCAGCGACAGAGACGTAACGTATTCGATGAACTACGGCTACCTTGCAAACTCCTCTACAAGCGTATCTTCCGACAGTTACGAGATTATAACCGTAAGAGTTTACGTAAGCAAGGGCGCGGTAGCGTATGTTTACCTCACTGAAAACGATGGAACTTCGAGCGACGTTATGACGCTCAATCTTCCCGAGATAAGCTTATGGTACGACAACCAGGGCAACGTTCTTAAATCTGCCCCCGACTACGACGACGATAACTATAAAGACAGCGAAAACATAAAATACTACATCCGCGACGACGGACTGTACGAAGACGAAAACGGCAACCTGTTTGCAAACCTCAACAACTATTCGCGTCTGTATTACAACCTTTACTACGACGAAGACAGCGGGGTCTGGAAGTCTTACAGCTACTATTACGTAGATGAAAACGGCGCGGTAAGCAAAGTTCTTTATGAGAACATTGACAACGACGAAGTATACTATATAAGCGAAGCGGAAGCTTTAAAGGCGGCAAACGGCGACGACAGCGCTATACAGTGCCCTCACTACCTTGTAGCTTACGCGAGCGACGTCAGCTATACACGTGTATTTATCTACGACGAAAATAAGTTCTCTGACGAAAGTTCCGATGACTATGGCCCTGACGATTATCATTATATTATAGTTACCCCCGCCGAAGACGAGGATGACGACGATACAGTAAGCTACTCTGCAGGTGTTTCTAACTTTGAAATAACCGAAGAGATGATAAGGTACGACAACACAGATACCTCCACTTCTGAAATGTATGCGGTAATCGACGCAAGGTATACGTCAAGCGGCGAGCTGGCTACTTCAATAGCCGATGCAGGCTACGACGCAAACGGCAACTACGTAGCCGACACATGGCAGACGGTAAGCTTCTATATCCACACGGGCGACACAAGCTATGACTACACGTTAGAGCTTTGGAGCGGCGCAAGGGAAACCACGGGCGTTGACGTAAACGGCAACGTAATAGCAAGCGAAGCCGTTGACGAGGCCGCAAGCATGGAAGGCTCGTTTGTAGCGTTTGATTTAAGCAACGAAACGACGGACGAAGATACCTACGCAAGCCTGCTTGAACAGTACACAGACGAAATTATCGACGCATATGTAAGATTGTTATATGCGACGGGCAACCTTCAAACCACTGACGCAGGCGGCAATACAATAGGCGTAATAGAAGATAACGAACAGAACGTCAAGTACTTCAAAGACCTTTACGACGGACTTGTTGACGACGGCGCTATCGACGAAAGCGAATTTAAATCTGACAGCGAGTTATACGGCTACTGGAAGTTAATAAATAACTTAAACAGCGTGCTGTATTACACCTACTCCCTCTACGATGACGCGGGATACGTTCCCTTCAACGCGGAAGTTGCCGAAGATGACGAAACGGGTTATGACTACTCGCTTGACGATTACGAAGAAACTCTTGTATTCTTAAGCTATGTTTCGGGTTACACCACCCCCGTTAAACAGTCTGACGGATCGACTATAAATGTTTATACAGGAAACTATGTGACGTTTATAGACTACAGCGCGAGCGACGTAACGGTTGACAGCAACATCGCATCCGATTCTGACGACGAAGACGAGGACGACGATTCCGAGTTCAGCGTATGGCTGCTTGTAGCTTCTATCATACTTGTAGTTGTTCTTATCTTCACGATGATTTCGCTGCTTGTACGCGACATTGTAAAGAGGGTACGCCGCAAGAGAGTAAACGTTAAAAACGTATACACAAGCAAGCGTAAACACTATATCAGAAAGCTCGGCCTTACCGAAGCGGAAGAAACAGACGAAGAATCTTCTGAAGGCTCCCCTTCTGACGACAAAACAGAATAATCGGCAATAAAGCCGTAAAGTAAAAAAGAACTTCCCGAATATCGGGAAGTTCTTTTTTATATAATGTGAATATGATATCTGAAAATCAAAAACAGTTACTTATCGCCAGCCGCTCACGCTCCGTCGGGATCCTTCGGCTCTACTTCGTTTCGCTCAGGATGACGGAATGTTCTGCCGTACCGTTTCTACCTTATCCTGAGGCCTTTAGGGTAGTGGTTTTTTGCGGTTCCATTTGAGCATTTGCACCAGCCGAGGAGGAAACCTTTGTATGTGGCGGCTTTCCAGCCCGTATAAGACGCGGGGCAGCTTACCGTAAGCCCTTTCAAATAATCGTACGCCGACTTTACGTCAAGCTCAACGCCATCCACACCTCTTTTTAAACACATGGCGAGCGAATGAGACGGGGTAAATCTGCCGTTTTCAAACTCGCCTAAACGCACCCCCGCCCTTAGCGTCTGTACCTTAAAAACAGGCATTCCCTGCGGCAGAGAATACAAAGTATCGCCCGCGAGATATAAATTATCAAACTTTTCGGGCAGGAAATCGCTTTCGAACGAGCGGTAAAGCTTTTCTCTGCTGTCTTTAAATGCAGGCGAAGGCGAAAAATTATTGATTTCGCCGTCGCATTTTTGCAGTACGGCGGCAAAATGGCCTTCGCCCTTAACCTTATGCGGATATAATTTTTCGGTCTTTACAAGCCGATATTCGGGGTGTTCTGTTAAAAACTTTTCTATCTGCCATTCGTCCTCTTCTTCGGCGAACGTACACGTGGAATACACGAGGGTGCCGCCAGTCCGCAGCAGTTTATCTGCCGAGGCGAGGATTTTTCGCTGACGCTCGGCGCACATCTCTACGTTTTTGAGGCTCCATTCAGGTATGGCGGCGGGCTCTTTTTTGAACATTCCCTCGCCCGAACAGGGGGCGTCAACCAGCACCTTGTCAAAACAACCCGCATAAGCTTTTGCGAGGGCTTCGGGGTCGGCTACGGTCACCGCAGCGTTGCGTACGCCGAGGCGTTCCACATTCTGAGAAAGAATTTTTGCCCTTGAAAAATTAATTTCGTTTAAAACAAGCACGCCTTCGCCATGCATGCTCTGAGCAAGCTGCGTACCCTTGCCGCCAGGAGCGGAACATAGGTCAAGAACATTTTCTCCCTCGCCCGCGTTTAAAAGGGGCGCGGCGCACATCGCCGAAGGCTCCTGAACATAGTAAAGCCCCGCAAAATGTTCTATAAATTTGCCGGCTTTTTCTTCAGCAATATAAAAACCGTCAGTCGTCCAGGGAACGGGGCTGACGGCAAACGGCGATATTTTATTAAATTCTTCTACAGAAATTTTTAAGGTATTTACCCTTACACCCTTTACGGCGGGTTTGGAATAAGAAGCTAAAAAATCGCCGTATTCTTCGCCTGAGCGGCTCTGCATTCTGTTTAAAAAGTCCTGAGGCAAATTCATTTTAAAAGCTCCTGAAGCTCGTCAACGGTCAAAATTTCAAGCCCTTCGGTATTTTTTGCGTTGCGTGTACGGGTGGTTGAATCATCGGGAACGGTTACATAAACGTTGCTGTCGGCAAGCCGCTGCGTATAAACCCCGCCCCTTAAGTAAATGCCGTCTATAAGGCTTTGAGAAAGGGTTAAATTATCCTCTATGCAGCGGGAAAAGTTGAATTTTTTGCCTGATAACGCGCCTTCGGACTTTTTCTTTTTGCGGGAGAGGTAAATATAAAACTCGCGGCGTACGCGGGAGCGTTCCTCCTTCTCTTTACGCATTTTTGCGATATAGTCTACCGACCCCTGCGAACGGGGCTTTGTTATGCGGTAATTTTCCAGACTGCCGCGGGTAATTTTAAGGGCCTTTTCAAGCTCTTCAAACGTACAATTTTCCGCTTTGCAAAATTCCTGCGCTATACGCATCGTGGCGTAGGCGTCGTCCGCCGCCCTGTGAGGGGTGAACTCTATATTCATATCCTTTGTGATATATTCAAGCCCGAACTGGCGGGCAAAACCGCCTGTTTTGGTCATATATATAAGCTGTGTATCGGAAAATCTGAAATTAAAAGAGGGCAGATTGAACCGCTTTGTTTCAAGATTAAGATAGTTTACGTCGTTGCAGGTTGCGTGGCCCGCCACAATGTTGTTTTTATCTTCCAACAAAGCTTTGATCTGAGGATAGACCGAACGGAAATCGGGATGTTTTTTAAATTCGTTGTATTTATAGGGCAAAACTATGCCCTTTTCGCCCCTGCCGTCGGTTAAATGGAAGGCGCCCCGCGGATTTATCATAATATCTTCTTTTTTTATAATATTGAAT
>JAJPXK010000119.1 GCA_021205485.1 Clostridia bacterium
TGCAATAGTTTCCTTTAAAAAAAGTATACATTTTTCCGACTATTGTTTTAACTATGATATAATTATTTTTTTTGAGTTGAACTTTTTGCGGCAATTTTTACATATTATCATATGGCAATTTTTGCATTTGTGTGTATTTTTGTTGTTTTTGATACGCAGGTTGGCCGCGGGATCCTTCAACTTCACTTTGTTTCGCTCAGGATGACAGATAAGAAGTATTTCGGCCGTCTTGCTGTACTGGTCGCGGTTTCCCGCGTGCGAGCGAAGCGACACTCTGTGCACCTTATTATAAAAGTTTTCAGATATTATGGCACAGATATTGCCGCGTCGCCGCTTTGGCGGCTCCTCGCAATGACGTTGCTCTTCCGCCGTTTTCCCTCATCCGTCGGCTTCGCCGACACCTTCTACTGTGTATGCTTACGCTACCCCGAGGGAAGGCAAGGTAAGCTGTTCGGCCGCACACCCCGTCATTCTGAGCGGAGTGCGAAGCGCGCAATCGAAGAATCTCGCGAGTACTCGCGAAAAACAAAGCAAAAGACGGCATTTAAGTTACAAAAATTTAAATAGTCAAATTTTTGTATACGCTTGCATTTAAGCAAACGTTATGATACAATATTTTAAAGATATTTACAGGGGAAAATTTATGAAAATTGTTTTTTTAGGCGATTCAATAACCGACTGCGACCGCGACAGGGCGGACGAAACCTCGTTAGGCAACGGGTATGTAAAAGTCCTTTCGGACAAATTGCGGCCTATCTATCCCGATATGGATATACAGCTTTTGAATAAGGGCATCAGCGGAAACGAGGTTTGCGACGTTCTTGCCCGCGTAAAACGGGACGCAATAGACGAAAATCCCGACGTCTGCGTGCTTATGATAGGCATAAACAACGTAATACACCAGTTTAAATACGGCAAAATGCTCGATTTAAAGCAATTTGAACGGGATTATACCGACCTTTTAGACAAAATCAAGGAGGCAGGCACTACGCTTATCTGCCTTGAACCCTTCCTTATGCCCGCGCCCGACAAACTGCGTATGCGTCCGCTTTTTAACAAAGAGTTGGAAATTATCCACCGCATCGCCGTGGAAAAGGCCGACGAATTTGTAGCTTACGACGAAATGTTCAACGGACTTTCGGAATCTATCCCTTACACGCAGTATTCTGAGGACGGCGTACACCCTACGCACCGCGGCAGCCGTCTTATAGCGGACACGGCGATTAAGGCCATACGCAAGCATTTAATGTAAAAATTTGCGGCGTAGACGGCCCGGAATATCCCTGATTTTCAGCCAGCCGTTGTTTTTTAAAGGCAAAAAACTGACATTGAAAGTAATTTATGTAAAATAATATATGCAAACAAAAAAGGAAGCGGGGCTTCCTTTTTTGTTTGCATATAATCAGGCATTACATTTTATTTTTATACAACTTTTCGGCCGTTCCTCTGTCATTCCTGGCGACGCCGGAATTTATCGCAGCCTTTGAAACGGCGGCGGCTACCGCGGCGTGAGCCGATTTATCGTACGCGTAGGGCAAGATAAAATCTTTGGAAAGTTTGTCGCCTACGCTGCCCGCTATGGCGTAAGAAGCCGCCATCATCATTTCGGTATTTATATCGCGCGCCCTTACGTCCAGAGCCCCGCGGAAAAGCCCGGGGAACACTAAAACGTTGTTTATCTGGTTAGGATTTTCGGAAGAGCCTGTGCCTACCACGGCGGCTCCCGCCTCTAACGCCTCGGGACGGGTAATTTCGGGCACGGGATTGGCGCAACTGAAAACTATAGCCCCGCCCGCCATGCTCTTTACCATATCCTGAGTTACGCAGCGCGGAGCGGAAACGCCGATAAACACGTCCGCCCCCTTCATAGCGACGGCGAGGCTGCCCGTAAGTTTGCCCTTGTTGGTAATTTTAGACACTTCCGCCTGAGCGGGGTTCATCCAGCTTTCGCCTTCGCATAAAATGCCCGCTTTATCGCACAAAATCAGATCTTTCAAGCCGAATTTCAAAAGATATTTTGCTATGGCTATGCCTGCGGCGCCCGCGCCGTTTATTACTATTTTTAAGGAAGAAATTTCCTTTTTTACCACCTTTGCGGCGTTTATCACAGCCGCCGCCATAACTACGGCCGTGCCGTGCTGGTCGTCGTGGAATACGGGGATATCGAGCTCGTTTTTAAGCCTCGTCTCTATCTCGAAACAGCGGGGAGCTGAAATATCCTCTAAATTTATCCCGCCGAACGAGCCAGAAATCAATTTTATTGTGTTTACAATCTCGTCCACATCCTTGGATTTTATGCAGATAGGGAAGGCGTCCACCCCGCCATATGCCTTAAACAACGCACATTTTCCCTCCATTACGGGCATACCCGCCACGGGGCCTATATCGCCTAAGCCTAAAACGGCGGTGCCGTCGGTAATTACGGGAACGGTGTTCCACCTGCGGGTGAGTTCAAAGCTCTTTTCCTCGTCCTTTTGTATGGCGAGGCAGGGCTCGGCGACCCCGGGGGTATACGCAAGCGAAAGCGCGTCGCGGCTGTCTACGGGAACGCGGCAGACAGTTTCTATCTTGCCCCTCCATTCCCCGTGTTTTTTAAGTGATTCTTCTCTGACGTTCATAAAATACTTCCTCTGTTTTCGCCATGCGGCGTTTTTCCGTGTATATTTTAGCATTAAATTGCAAAGTTGTAAAACGCTTGCGGTATGCAAGTAAAATTTTTTTGCAGGCAAGGCGTTGTCGCTCCGTCATCCGCGAGCCGCCCCTTACAGTCCTCTCCCGCAAACAAAAGTCAGGGCGGGGCATAAGCTGTATAAAATAATACGCTTCTTATATCTCCCTTTACTTCCTTAAAAGAGGCAGTTTTCTTTTGTCGCAGCGCCGCAAAATAGCCTTGTAAATTTCGCCGACAAATATCACCGAAAGCGAAAGAAGGCATACTATGCACCACTGTACAGCCGTAAGCGATGTAAGCCCGAAGGCGTTTTTTAAAGGCGTAACGATGCACAGCAGAACGTTTACAACTATAGCGGCTAAAACCGTGCCGATAAGAATTTTGTTTGTAAACAGTCCTTTAAAGAAGGGATCCCTCTCTGACCGTATGTTGAACGCGTGGAACAGCTCTAAAAACGAGACGGTTAAAAAGGTCATCGTGCTCGCCGCCGCGTTGCCGTACTTTTGCAGCCCGAATACGTACACGCCTAAAGTCACGGCCGTCATATATACCCCGAAGATAAGAACGGATAGCATAGACTGCCTTGAAAACAGAGATTTTTCTGCCCGTTCGGGCGGCCGCTTCATCGCATAGTCGTCCGCCCGCTCCATTCCGAGGGCGAGCACGGGAAAGCTGTCGGTTATAAGGTTTATCCATAGCAGTTGAGTAGACCGCAAAAACTCGCAATTCCAGAATACTATCGAGGCTATGAGTATAGACAGCACTTCGGCGAGGTTGGTCGCTATAAAAAACTTTATCGTCTTTTTTATGTTGGAAAATATCCGCCTGCCCTCGCGTACGGCGGAGACTATAGTGGTAAAATTGTCGTCGGTTATAACCATATCCGAGGCGTTTTTTGTAACGTCGGTGCCGCTTCTGCCCATCGCGATGCCGATATCCGCCGTACGTATAGACGGGGCGTCGTTCACGCCGTCGCCCGTCATAGCGACAACGTTTCCCCCTTCCTTCAAGTACTTTACAATCTCGTTTTTATGCTTAGGGCTTACCCTCGCAAACACAGTACGGGTTTTTACGACTTCACGCCAGCCGTCTTCCGAGAGGTTTTCAAGCTCGTCGCCCGAGATAACCTGGCTCATATCGGTGGCGATGCCCGCCTCCTTAGCTATGGCGAAGGCCGTCTTTTTATGGTCGCCCGTAATCATCACGGCTGTAATTCCCGCGGCAACGCACTCCGAAACGGCCTCTTTGACGCCCGGCTTAATGCCGTCGGCCATGCCGCACAGCCCTGTAAAAGTAAGCCCGTCTTCCTGCAACCGCCCTGCATATATGCCGTAACCAAAGCCTAAAACCCTCAAAGCTTTGGCGGACATTTCTTCGGCTTTAGATATTATGCTTTTACGCTCGGCCTCGCTTAAAACACGCCTGCCGCCCTCGTCCTCTATGTGCGTGCAATGCTTTAAAAGGACGTCGGGCGCCCCTTTGGCGTAAACAAAGCGGCCTTCCGCCGATTTTACGGCCACCGACATCATCTTTCGCTCGGAAGTAAAAGGCTTTTCGGCTATGCGTTCGCAGGAAAAATCCCCTCTTTTTGCGGCAAATTCCTTTACCGCCGCCTCGGTCGGGTCGCCTATATACGCCCCTCTTTCGCCCTTTACGTTTACGCAGGCCGACATACACCCGTGCATACGCGAAGCCGCCGCGGAGCCATCTTTAAATGGCGCAACGCCGAGGGTAACTTCCGCCGCCCTCATCTTGTTTTCTGTAAGGGTGCCCGTCTTGTCCGTACACACGTAGTTGCAGCCGCCTAAAGTTTCTACCGACTTCAATTTGCGGATAACCACGTTCTTTTTGCTCATCCGCTGTACGCCCATCGCCATAATTATGGTAACTACGGCGGGCAGGCCCTCGGGTATGGCGGCTACAGCTATGGCGACAGACGTCATAAAATTTTGCAGTACGCCTACCCTCTTTACCACAAGCCCGAGCATGAATATAAACGCCGTTACGCACATTACAAACGCCGATATAATTTTGCCGAGCTTGTTAAGGCTGTTTTCAAGCGGGGTCGGGGCGGGCTTCGCGCCCTGAAGCATGCCCGCGATGCCGCCTATCTCGGTATCCATTCCCGTAGCCGTAACCACAGCCGAGGCGGTGCCGCTTAAAACGTAAGAAGAGGAAAACAGCATACAGCTTTGCGAAGACAGGCCGACGTTTTCCCCGCGTATGGCGTCGGCAGACTTGTCTACGCCCGCGCTTTCGCCCGTCAACGCGCTTTCGTCGCACCTGAGCGAGGCGCAGGAGAGTATGCGGCAGTCGGCGGGGACCATATCGCCCTCTTCCAACGTTATAACGTCGCCGACTACGATATTTTCGCTGTCTACAAGAATATCTTTGCCGCCGCGCCTGCATTTCACCTTGCAGACAGAAAGTTTTTTTAAGTTCTCTATCGCCTTGTCTGCCCTGAACTGCTGAGCAGCGCCAACGGCGGCGTTCAACAAAATTATGAATAAAATAATGAAGGTGTCGGTTAAGTCAGAGCTGTCGCCCGACAAAAAAGCGATTATCGCCGAAACGAACGCCGCAGCGATAAGAAGAATGGTCATAACGTCCTTAAACTGCGATAAAAACAGCTTTACTATGCCGTCCCGCTTTTCCTTTTTCAACGTATTGGCCCCGTATTTTTTTAGTCTTTCGGCGGCCTCCTTTTGGCTTAAACCTAACGGAGAGGTTTTAAGTCGAGACAAAACTTCCTCCGCCCCCGCGTCGTAAAACTTTTGCATAATCACCTCTTACAATTGCTTTAATAATTGTATTCGGTTTATGGCGCCATTATGCGGAATAAAAAAACATAACAAACTACTCACAAAAAAATTTAAACGGACGGTAAAGTCGCCGTCCGTTTTAAAGAATAAAATTTGTTTTTATACCGCAAGGTTTTTACGCCTTAAGGCGGCTTTTCTTAAGCGCTTTCCCACGCCGCTGAAAATATTGCAGATTTCCCTCTGTGTCTTATATTATACGCCGCAATGTTAATAAAATTCACACTTTTTTGTTAAATTCCTGTAAAATTTCTTATCATTTTTCTCATTCGTCCCGCCGTACGGTTGCCTTTTTGCTTTTAAAAGCTTAAAATATAGCTATGGAAGAAAAATCTCACGGCAAAAGACGGGCAATAAACAGCATAGTCACGGCCCTGTTTGTAATTTTGCTGTTTTTATTTTTAATATCGCTCGCGATAAGCCTGCCTATTTTAAACCGCTGGTTCTACTATATACAGATTAAAACGCTTGACCTGGAGTCTACGGGCTTTACTTATGACGAAATAAAAGAGGCGTTTGACCTTATTATGGACTACCTCACTCAACCCTGGAACACCGACTTCTGGCAATCTCAACTGGCAAACGGAGAAACACAGCTTTACATAGGAGTTTTTAAGTGTTCCGCCGACGGCGCGAGCCACTTTGACGACTGCAAAACGCTGTTTCTGCTGGATATTTACGTAATGATAATATCGGGCGTTCTGCTTGCGGCGATATGCGTTTTATGGAAGCTGAAAATTGTAAAAGTAAACAGCTTAAAAGGGCATAGCGCTGCGTTTTATACCGCTATAGCCGCCATAGTCGCGCCCGTGGCGCTTGTAGCCGTAATAGCGTCGGTAGGTTTTGACGAGGCGTTTAATGTCTTCCACACAATATTTTTCCCGGGGAAAGACAACTGGATTTTCAATTCAAGATACGACCAGATTATCCTTGTCCTGCCCGAAGAATTTTTTATGAACTGCGCCATATTCATAGCCGTCGGGCTTGTAGCTTTTTCGGCTATTATAATTATAATTGACTGCGTAATATGCCGCAACAAACGCAAAAAGGCGTTAAAAAACCAGAGTTTTTAAATATAACAAAATTTATCAATTATCCCCTGAATAATTATCCCCTCATTCGTCACTTCGTGACACCTTTCTCCGTAAAAGGGGAAGACAAGAAGGCGGGCCGCGGGTTCCCGCGAGATCCTTCGACTTCGCTCAGGATGACAGGGACGATAAAGGCTCCCCTGATAGGGGAGCCCTAATAAGGCAAGGATAAAAACCTCTATTTGTCCGCGCCGAAATTATTTTGCCTCTTGACAGAACGCAAAATTACAGTTATTCTATTTATGTAACAGTATAAGGGGAAATTATGAAAATAACTAAAATTTTAGCCTGTTTTATCTGCGTAACGCTCGCCGTTTGCTCGTTTACGGGCTGCACAGCCGCGAAAAACGCGTCGGACGGCTCGGAAAGTTCTTCTTCAGACGGCATTTCGGTTGAAGA
>JAJPXK010000008.1 GCA_021205485.1 Clostridia bacterium
ATAACTGCCGCAGTCTATCCCAGAGGGGAATGCCTACAATGCCGACACTCACGGCTGGACACAAAGAAAAAGTGCGAGAAAGTAACAATTTACCTTCTTGCACTTAATATTACAACCAACATCCGCAAAGATTTGAAAGGCTTTTATAAAAAAGTTGTTTACATTTTGGCGTTAAGGATGTATAATGTAAAATGTAATATTTTAAACAAAAGAAAGTCGGGGAAAATTATGAAAAAGGTTTCGCTTAAGCTTACAAAGGGCCAGGTAAAGGCGATAATATCTGTCGCCGTGTCGGCCGTGGTTGTTTGTACGCTTTTTGTGATAAACCTGTTCTTTCCCTTAAAATATGCGGGTACTTATCTTGTTGTAAGAAGTTCTTCCCCGTCTGACGGAATGTATATCCACATTTTAGACGTAGGCCAGGCCGACTGTACAATAATAGAATTTCCTGACGGCAAGAACATGCTTATAGACGGCGGCGACGGAACTTACACCTGCACGTATGGCATTATTAAAACTTTGAACGGGCTCGGCATAGATACTATAGACTATCTTGTGTGTACGTCTGTAAACAGCGAACATTGCGGCGGGCTCGCCGATATAATAAGCGTAAAAGACGTATCGGTAATTTACTATCCGTACTGCAAGAATATCTATTTCAACGACAACTACCACGACTTTTACACCGCCGCTTCAGAGAGCGGGGCGGAGATGATTATATCCGAATACGGCGTCGGCGCGGAGGGCGGCGAAGGCGAGACGGAGTACTTTTTCACCTTTTTATCTCCTTCGGTACACACCAACGAGCAGGGCGAGTATTACGCTATGAACACCTACGCCACGGATGAAAATATAGACAATGCTTCGGCTATATTGTGGCTCGAATGCGGCGGGAAGGGAGTGTTTTACGCGAGCGACGCGCAGTATAGCGTTTTAAGTCAGGTTGTCGACAGTTACAGCTTTTACGAAGATAACGGGCTCGGCAGTTATTTTTCGTACGGCGGCCATACGGTAGATTTTTCAGATTGCGTGTTGTACAAAGTCGCCGGCCACGGCAGCGATGATTGCCTGTGCGGCGGGCTCACGACGTTGCTTTCGCCCGATATATCGGTGATATCTTACGGCGGAGACAATTCCGAGGGGTGCCCGTCGGTAGACGTTTTGACAAACCTTTACCGATACGGTGTGATTTTTCTTACGCAATACGACGAGGATATCACTATAAAAATAAATTCCGACGGAGCGTCGCGGACAGATTATTAAGGCTTTTACAGCCG
The DNA here is from genome assembly GCA_021205485.1 of Clostridia bacterium. Taxonomy (GTDB): domain Bacteria; phylum Bacillota; class Clostridia; order Christensenellales; family Borkfalkiaceae; genus Coproplasma. Next base: position 1,278 of record JAJPXK010000008.1, read on the forward strand.
TAAAATATAAGGAGACTTATGGAACTTACTACAGCGGGAGAATCTCACGGCAAGGCGATTGTCGGCATAATAGAGGGGCTTCCCTCTAACCTTGAAATAGATATAGACGGCATAAACGCCGACCTCGCTTTAAGGCAGGGCGGCTACGGCAGGGGCGGCAGGCAGAAGATTGAAAAGGACAAGATAGAGTTGATAAGCGGCGTAAGAAACCGACTCACTTTAGGCAGCCCCCTGTGCTTTGCGGTGGTAAACGCCGACTATAAAAACTGGCGGCAGTATATGGCCCCCGAAGGTTGCGACGTTACGGGCAAAACTCTCACAAAAGTACGCCCCGGTCACGCAGATCTTACGGGCATGATAAAGTACGATCAGACGGACGCCCGCAACATACTGGAACGGGCGAGCGCGAGGGAAACCGCCGTACGCGTAGCCGCGGGCGGGATTGCCAGGTGTTACCTTAAGGCCCTCGGCGTTGAGGTAGGCGGATACGTGAGCTGCGTATGCGGCGAAGAAGACAAAAATATATACTCCTTTGAACAGCTTTCCGAGGCGAAAGGGCACCCCCTGTTTATGATTGACGGCGAAAGGGAAAAAAGGGCTATGTCGCTTATAGACAGGCTTAAAGAGGAGGGCGACACCGCCGGCGGCATTGTCGAAATCAGGGTAAAGGGCTTAAAAAGCGGCTTCGGCAGTTGCATGACGTACGGCGAAAAGCTGGACGCTCAGCTCGCTTTCGCTTTGATGAGCGTGCAGGCGATAAAAGGGGTAGAGGTAGGCATAGGCTTTGACGCGGGGAGGCTCCCCGGAAGCAAAGTCCACGACGAAATTGTTAAAAAGGACGGCGTATATGCCCGAACTACCAACAACGCGGGCGGCATAGAGGGCGGAATGTCCAACGGCGAAGATATAATATTGCGGGCCGTTATGAAGCCTATCCCTACGCTTATGAAGGGGCTTAACACCGTAGATATCGCCACAGGACTGCCGTGTACGGCCGCGGGCGAAAGAAGCGACGTCGCCGCTATATGCGCCTGCGAGATAATACTTGAAAGCGTGACGGCGTTTACTATAGCCAAGGCCGTGGCAAAGCGGCTCGGCGGCGACAATATGAATGAAGTAATAGAGCGCTACAATAAACTCGGGTAATCGCTATGGATATAAAGACTGTAAATATAAATACGCCGTCTATGCAAAGCATAGTATATTGCGGCGACGGGGCGTTCTCGGCTTTGGTTCCCGACCTTATAGCGGGCAAAGACGTCTTTCTTGTTACCGACAGCAATGTGTACAGGCTGTACTCTCAGCTTATAAATGATACCTTCGGCGGCTGCCCCGCGTATATACTGCCCGCGGGCGAAAAGAGCAAAAACGAGCGTCAGCTTTTAAGCATATTAAAGGCGATGGTCGCCGCGGGGTTAAGACGCAACAGCGTAGTCATAGCCTTAGGCGGAGGTGTGGTAGGCGACATTTCGGGGCTCGCGGCCTCGCTGTATATGAGGGGGATAGGCATAATCCAGATACCTACAACCCTTCTCTCTCAGGTGGATAGCTCGGTAGGCGGCAAAACGGCGATAGATTTATGCGGCGTAAAGAACATAATAGGCGCCTTTTACCAGCCGCAGAATGTAATAGTAGACCCTATGTTCCTCTCTACGCTCCCCGCGAGGGAAATCCGCTGCGGCTTAGGCGAGATTATAAAGACGGGCTGTTTAAACGGCGATATATACGACAAATTGCAGGCGAACAGCTTAAGGCTTAAGGACCTTTCGTTTTTAAAGGAAATCACGTACGACTGCATAAAGCACAAGGCGTATGTGGTGGAAAACGACGAAAAGGAGACGACGGGGCTCAGGGCCACGTTGAATTTAGGGCATACTACGGGGCACGCCTTCGAGCTTTACTATAAAAGAAAATCTCACGGCGAGTTTGTTCTCATAGGTATGTATTACGAGCTGTACATTGCCGTTAAATCGGGCATATGTACGGACGAATATGCGAAAAGCATTATAAAACTTATAAAAAAGGTTATATCCGTTCCGTCGTACGGCGACGCTGAAAAGGCCTGCCTTTTGTCTAAATACGACAAAAAGAACCGCAAGGCGGCGGAAATATCCATGGTGGTGCCCGAAAGCAAGGGCAAAACGGCGACGGTAAGGCTTCCGTCAGAGCAGTATTCGGCGTATATTGTCGGATGCGCGCAGAGTTTAAGGAGTAAAAAATGAAAAAATTTGCCGTAATAGGTAAAGACGTGTCTCAGTCTACAAGCCCTGAAATCCATACGTTTATAGCGGGCCGCATGAACAATAAAATTTCTTACGAAAGGGTGTCCGTTCCCGAGGAAATGTTTGAGGATAAAATTGACGAATTGCTTGCCGAATATGACGGAATGAACGTCACTATTCCCTACAAACTTTCCATAATTCCTCATTTAAAAGGCGTCTATGACGACGCCGCCGTCTTCGGGGCGGTAAACACGGTGGAATGTTCTTCCCGCAAGGGCTACAATACCGACGGCTTAGGCTTTATGCTTATGCTCAAAAACAACGGCGTACAGGTAAACGGCAAGTCGGCGCTGCTTCTCGGCGCTGGCGGGGCCGGCAGAAGTGTCGCAAAAAAACTGCTTGACGGCGGGGCAAAGGTCTGCGTATACGACAAGCTTGAAGGCAACGCCGCGGCCCTTGAAAGGGAATTTAAGGGCGTGACGGCTTTAAAAGAGCTTGAAACTAAACAATACGACATTATAATTAACGCCACGGGCGTAGGAATGCACCGCTCCGTAGGCGTTTCTCCCGTAGGCGAAGACATAATTTCGCTGTGTTCTGTCGCGGTGGATCTTATATATGTTCCAGAAAAGTCGCGTTTTCTTGAAATCGCCGAGGGCCTCGGCAAACAGATAATAAACGGCAGGGCCATGCTCTTTTACCAGGCGTACTATTCCGAATGTTACTATTTCGGCGTACAGCCCGACGAAAAGCAGGCCAAAGAACTCTTTGAAGAGTACTTAAAGGGGGTATAAAATGAAGTTTTTATTTATAAACGGCGTAAATCTGAATATGACGGGCAAGAGGGAGAAGGGCGTATACGGCTCGCAGACGCTTGACGAGATAAACGGCGAAATAGCCTCTCATTTTCCTGAAGATATCTGTGAATTTTACCAGAGCAACAACGAGGGCGACATATGTACAAAGCTGCATACGGCGGATTGCGACGGAATTATTCTCAACGCGGGGGCTTTTACTCACTACAGCTACGCCATACGCGACGCCATAGCCGCCATAAGCGTTCCCGTTATAGAAGTGCATATGTCTAACGTGTTTAAACGCGAGGAATTCCGTCACAAGTCGGTAATTTCAGAGGTGTGCGCGGGCACTATCGCGGGCTTCGGCAAAAACAGCTATATACTCGCCGCCGAAAGCTTTAAATTGTCATGAACATTGTTTTATGCGGAATGATGGGCTGCGGCAAATCTACCGTAGCCGTAGAATTAAACCTTATCACGGGTATGCCCGTAACCGATACCGACGCCGAGATAGTCTCCCGCTACGGCAGGATCGCCGATATCTTTGCTAATTACGGCGAAGGGCGTTTCCGCGAGATAGAGACGGCGGTGACGGCCGAGCTTTCCATGCGCGACGGCTGTATAATAGCCACTGGCGGCGGCCTTGTTTTGCGGGAAGAGAATGTTTCTTACCTTAAGAAAAACGGCAAAATAGTATTTTTGCGTACGCAGGCCGATACCCTTATAAAAAGGGTGCAGGGCGATACCGAACGCCCTCTTTTGCAGGGCGGGGCGGAAAAGCGTATACGCGAACTGCTGCCCGTAAGGACGCCTAAATATTTTAAGGCGGCCGACCTTGTTATAGATACAGACAAACTTTCGGCGAAAGAGGTCGCTCAAAAAATATGCGACTTTTACTCGCTGTCTGATAAATAATTTGACTTTTAAGGCGGTGTTTTATGGAAAATCTTACCGATACAAAGACCGTTCTTGTAACAGGCGGCACAAAGGGGATAGGCAAGGCCATCGCCCTTGAGTTTTTACAGCTCGGCTACGAAGTGGTGATAAATTACAGTTCGGACGAAGAAACGGCCCTCGCCACTCAGTCAGAATTTAATATGCTCGGCTATTGCCCCGTACTCATCTGCGCCGACGTGTCGGACGAAAATCAGGTCAGGGAAATGTTCCGCGAATTTTTCTCCATATACGACAGGCTGGATATACTTGTAAACAACGCGGGCATATCCCTTTACGAGGTAATCCAGGACACCTCTTTAGACGACTGGGACCGCGTTTTCGCCGTAAACGTGCGGGGAATGTTCCTCTGCTGCCGCGAGGCAGCCGACAAGATGATAGGAAGCGGCGGCGGTTGCATAATAAATATATCCTCCGTCTGGGGCGAGGTAGGCGCAAGCTGCGAGGTCGCCTATTCGGCCTCCAAGGCGGCCGTGATAGGTTTTACCAAGGCGCTTTCCAAAGAGCTCGCCCCGTCTAACGTAAGGGTAAACTGCGTAAGCCCGGGGATAATAGACACCTCTATGAATTCCCGCTTTACTTCAGAAGAGATTGAGGATCTTATTTCGCAGGTGCCGCTCGGAAGGCTCGGCGTCGGAGAGGACGTAGCTAAAGCCTGCGCGTATCTCGCCGAAGCTTCTTACGTTACGGGCGAGGTTTTGCCTGTAGGCGGCGGATTCGCCAAGTAAAATTTATATGCAAAATTTTCTTCGGGGACGGTCTTGTCCCCGATTTGTCATTTTTAAATAAGGCGGATTTTTTATATCCGTCACATAGGTACAATAATTTACCCTTCGCCGAACCTGCATTTCAAAAAAATATTGACATAGGGTGATTATTGTGGTATAATAATACCATAATAAAGATATAATTTTACAGGGAGGTAAAAAATGACAGCTTTACCTAAAATTTTACCGGTAAACGAACTAAAGAATACGGCAAGTATAATGAAAACGTGTCAGGAAAGCGATGTGCCTATTGTCATAACAAAAAATGGATACGGGGAAGCGGTAATTATGAGCGTCAAACTTTATGAAGAAATGTTTGCAAAAGCTCAGGCTGCGGCGCTTGTTAACGAAAGTTTAGACGAGATAGAAAAAGGAGCGGCGGCAAGGGATGGCGACGAGTTCTTTGATTCCATGAGGGCAAAGTATGGCAAAATGTAAGCTAAAGATATATCCTGCAGCTCAAACCGATATGGAACAGATATTTAAGTACATCAATGAAGAACTTTGTAATCCGTCTGCTGCGAATGATCTTATAAACGATTTTTATAAATCGCTTGACAATGCTTGCATGTTTCCTGAAAGTTGTCCGCTGATTAATAACGAATATGTAAAAGACAGAACGCTGCGGAAAATGGTTGTAAGCAATTACATAATTTTTTACCGTGTAAGAGGGGATGAGGTGCAGGTAGTGCGGGTTTTATATGGTATGAGCGATTATAAATATTTGTTATAAGCAAGCAAAAGCCGTGTTTACTCACGGCTTATTTTTATCCGAATTCATACTTCATAACAGAAAAAGACTGAATTGATTTGGTTTAAATCAGGGCGGATTTCACAAAAATCGACAAAATATTTTAATCTTCGAATAAATTTTTAAATAAAAATATGCTAAAAAAAGAGGATTTTCAAAAAAATTTGCGTATATAAAACCCATGAAATAAAA
>JAJPXK010000114.1 GCA_021205485.1 Clostridia bacterium
CGCTTTCTTCATCGCCATAGAATATAGTAACCTTCTCTTTTGCCATAATTTTCCCCTTAATAATATAAATCCATATATTTTTTATAGTAATCTATAGTATATTGCTTTTTCACGCCGCCGTCAACGGCTTGTTCAATGAGCGACGCATACTCACTTGCAAAATACCGCTCATTACAGTCCATAAGATATGGAACGGCGGATATTCTAACGGAATCATAGATAGCAAAAACCCGCTTTACCGTTTCATCGCTCATAGTAAATTTTCCGTATTTTGTGCGCTTTTGCATACTCTCAAGCCACTTTTTAGTTTCCCGCTCGGCTTCGTTGTAATCTGTAAAAAACTCCTGATAATGCCGCTCTATCACCTTTTTGCCCGACTTCATTTTAAGCCTGCCTATGTACTCCAAAATATAGGCGCACTTGCACACCCACGCTTTATATAACGGATGCGAGGGTCCGTATAACGCCAATTCTTCAAGAGTATGTGAAAACCACATTGAATAATCAGTAAGCTCGTTTATAATGTCTTTATGCGTTTTATAAACCCACTTATAACTTTCTTTATTTTTTGTCATAGTAAAACCTTAATAATAAAAATCTTTGCTTTTATGTTCCCAGTCTATCCCGTATTGCTTTCTTACGCCGCCTTCCACTGCCTGCTCTATAAGAGTGGCGTATTCCCCCGCCCTGTATCTCTCAAGCGGACGGCGAACGAAATAATAAACGGCGGATATTCTTACTGAATCGTAGATCGCGAATACTCTTTTTATCGTTTCATCGTCTATGGTAAACTCGCCGTATTCCGTATTTTTTTGTAGTTCTTCTAACCGTTCTTTGGTTTCCCTTTCAGATTGATTGTAGTTTGTAAAAAATTCGTGATAATGCCGCTCCATCACCTTTTTGCCCGACTTCATTTTAAGCCTGCCTATATACTCCAAAATATAGGCGCACTTGCACACCCACATTTTATACAGCGGGTGATTTGGTCCGTATAGAGCAAGATTTATAAGCGCGCTGCAAAAGCGGATGTCGTATTGCATAAAATCGTTCACAATGTCCTTATGAGTTTTATAAATCCATTTATAACTTTCACTAAATCTACGCTTTTTCATATCTTTTTATTTTTATCATTTAATTTCAGGTATTCTTCCACGCTGTCAAAAGAAGACGGGTAAAACTTCAATTTTTTAAGTTCTTCTTCCTTTGCTATATATTCATAGGCTTGCGTAAAAGTAAGAATATCCTTAATATCGCCTTTCAGCCACACGGAAATCAGCGCAAGCAGACGGTATTTGCCGTTTAACTCGCCCTTGTAATATTCAAGGTCAAGATAACTTATAACATTGTCGGTGTACCACCTGCCGTCATCGTCGATAAAACAGCCGTATGCGCACATATCGCTAATATCGCCCCTTTCCGCGTGTATCCTTTTCACCCTGTCTTTGGCGCTATATTTGTTGTCCGTGTCGGGGATGCCGTTCTTTTCAAGTTCTTCGCTTCCCCAGGTGCATAATTCCAACAGCACAAAGGGCTCTCCTGCGGGAACGCCATACGGCGGATTTCCGCGGTAAACGAGAATATCTCCGCGTTTAAACGGCGTGGGAAACTCCAGCCAAATATCTTCAAACAAGCGGGCATATGCTCCCAGCAGACCATGCCAACTGCATTTATAAGTTTCATAAGCATAAACGCAGTCGTCAGGATCGCGTTCATAAATTTGCTCGATATAATTTTCTTCCCCTATAACGCGCCTTGTTATTCTGTAATAAGCTAAACGCGACTCTTCGCACTTGCTTTCCATATCAGAAATTGCTTCGCTTTCAGTATGAAACAGGTCGTCCGATTTAACATACTCCCTGTCGCCTTTATAAAGCGCCTCCCACGAAAACACGGCGTTTTCATCTTCTTCCATATATTCGTTGTTTTCGGAGTCCTTAATTTCCAGATATGACTTAAGCAGCTCGCCAAGCGTAATCGGCGATAACTCTTTAAGGTTATTGACGGGATAGTCGCCGAACTTTTCGGCAAGGTCTTTATATGAACGATATTTAACTAAAGATAGCTGCGTGTTATTTTGCCACACCAAATAGGCAAGTTGGAGCGGCGTAAACTGCTCTCTGTTTTTTAGCCAATATTTCTTTAAATCAAGCGAATTTGTATAGGCTTCAATTATATCATTGTTATCGTTATACATTTTTTTTGCTCCTATTTTTCTCTTCGCAGAGATACAAATACTGCGCGTAACTTACCGCAGCGGCGCGTAATTGCATAAAGCAAACTGACCTTTTTATCTCCTGGAATACATACTTGCTTTTATACTCGTCATAGCCCTTTCTGTCGGCTATATACATAAAGTACTCTTTAATATCGCCGCTATCATCCTTGTTTTGTATCAGGCGGCAGACGGCTTCGTCCGCTTCTTCAAGCGAAAAACTATATTCTTCAGAGAGAATTTTTACTATCTGCTCGTAGTACATAAATTCAGGCTGAATTTTCGCATCCCGCCGCCACTTGTCGTATGCAATAAAATCTGCAAACTGATTTATGCCGTTCGGCGATACTTTGCCGCCGTTGTAGCTGTCTTTATGGCTTGCGAAATACTTATCCGCCGCGGCGGCGATAATGTCTCTATTTGTACAATACGGCTCATAAATACCGTTCCACCCCTCCCACATATCTTTCAGCCTTTCCTTCACATATTCCGTTGGTATATAAGGTAAATCTTCTTCGGTTATGTCCGCGAAAAACGCGTACTTTTCGTCTATTGCCTGCATTACCTTTTCCCCATAACCGCGGGGCACTGTAATTTGCAATTTAGGCAGACTTTTCTTATACTTATTGAACAGTCTTTGATAGGGCGTGCCCGTTTCAGTAGGGTCTAAATCGGTGATTCCCGTGCCATAAGCTACATAGGACGAATTCCAAGCGCCGCCCACAAACGGATAGCATACTGTTTTAACCCTGTCCACAATTTCTGTGGCGACAAGAAAAACCTCGGTTATGCCCAATTTTTCAATAACGTTCAGCTCTTCATAAAACCTTTCAGAACGCATGCCGTCTTCTACGCCCTTTTCAAACAGCCCGCAGTTTACGTGCGATTCAAGTATACGTATAGCCATCGCGCCGTTGGGATTGCCGAACTGTTTTGCCCACACAGTCAATTCGTCGTTATCGGCTTTCGGAAACACAACTGAACACTGCCCGTATATTCCCGCAAGATTTTTGTCGTCGTCGGTAAAATTCAGCTGCTTTTGCGCTTTTTCTCCCATTGCGCCGTTTAAATTTATATAATAGGAATTTAAAAGCAGCGACAAGTCTATTTTACCCTGCAGATAATTTGAAACCGCCCATAAAATTTTGTCCTTGCCTTCAAACGTTCCGCGGTAAAACTCAAGGTCGGGGTAATAGTGGATGCACTCGCCGTATAAAATGCCGTCGTCGCTTAAAAAGTAACCGTTGGCAATCATATCGGTATCATCACCTTTTTTCTTGAGATATTTAATTCGTTTTTTATCGCCCTGACACGCCGCGTCCAGAAACACAAAAACCTGCTTTGTATACTCTTCACCTATAGGATGACGGCGGCTTACTACTATATCCCCTTTTTTGAAGGGCACGGGCAGGGCAAACCACATGTTTTCAAACACAAGCCGCAGGTCAATTTCCTTTATATGTTCCTGGTCTGCAAATTCCACCATAACGTCCAATATTTTGCCTTTTCCATTTACATGAGCTATCATTTCAGGAAAGTAACCGTTACAGCCTTCTTTTAGTAACTTTTGCTTTGTAATTTCAGCCACGATAACGTTTTCGCCCATAAAACTATGTTCCTGCATTCCGAACACGCAGCCGTTAAAAGAAGTAAAGATGCGGTCGTTATCGTCGTAATACCCGTTTTTACGCCAAGAACGAAAGGTGTATACGCCGTCATTATTGAGCAGTCGATCCCGCAAATCTTCCACCATCGCAATATATTCAAGCAAATATTCTTTAAGCGTAGTCTTTCTGTTTTTTAATTCGCAGCGTTTTTCTATCTCAAAATCGGGGTACGTATCAGCGATTTCGCGCCACGCGGCAATACGCTCTTCAAGCGTTCTGCTGTCGCTGTGCCATACTATGTACGCAAGCTCGTCGGGTGCGAATTTATAACCCGTGCCGCGCAGATATTCCGCCACGTCCTTTGAATTTATAAATGAATATATATCAAACATTTTTATCACTCCACTGTTATTTTACAGGTTGCCTTTATAGCGGCTATATCCCTTGCGATAAGCGTCTTTTTTTCGATTAACGCGCTTGCGACTTTATCTAAAAACTCACGGTTTAATATAAGAAGTTTACGTGTTTTTGCATATAAATGCTCTACTTCTACAATCTTCTGCATTTCCTTACGCTCTTTCAAAGCTTGCGAACTGCGTTCGGTTTCCCACCTGTCGAATGAAGTTGAGCAATACTCGTCGGCAAATCTTTTGGCTATTTCAAATGCGCGGTGCAAATCACTGTTGCAGCCCACGTCCGTTTCGCCGAACTTTACCTCTATCGCTGCCTTGCCGCCCAAAAGCCCCATCACTCGGTTTTCCATATATTTTTTATAGTAGAAATAGCTTTCGTTCTGATAATACGTTGCAAAGCCGTCTATATCGCCGCCGTGATTACAAATAGAAACTAACGTAGTGCTTCCTTCTTCTAATAGTTCGGTTATAACAACATGTCCAGCTTCGTGGTAAGCAAGACGTTCAATGTCGGCTGCGGGTCGCACATCCTTTGCAGACTCGTAGCAATCAAATATAACATCCCGACAAGCCTTTATCATATCGTCCATTTCAATAGTCTGTTTGCCGGCGTAACCCGCTATAAGCCCAGCCTCGTTTATTACGGTTTCAAGCTCGGCGCACGACTCGCCGTCTAATATACGCGCGATTTCTTTCGCGTCAATATCTCCGACATAATTTTTTTGGCTTAAGTAGTAGCGCACTATCTCAACCGCATCATCGCCGCGGGGGTACACCATCTCTATCACCTTATCAAATCGCCCTGCTCGCTTTAACGATTCAGGCAGGCTCTTTAATTTATTAGCGGTCGCAAGGACAAACACGTCGCTCCCCTTGCATCCGTCAATGCAAGCCTGAACGGTAACGTACTCCTCGGCATTGGGATGGGCATCGTCCTCATTTGCGAATTTGTCCAAATCATCGAGAAAAACTATAGAGGGCACATTTGCCTTTGCCTCGTCAAACACACGCCTGATTTCGTTTACAAAGTCGCCGTTGGGCTTATCTTTATGGAGAGTAAACGACTTCCGTCCGCTCGCCTTTATAAGACAGTTAGCCATAAGCGTTTTGCCCACTCCGGGTTTGCCGTGCAAAAGCAAGCCGCCGGGAGTGGTAACGCCGAGATTTTTATACTTTTCACTGTTTACCATAATATCGCATAACTTTTCAAGTTCTGCCTTCACGTCGCTGTAGCCGATAATTTTGTCAAATTCTTTCATAAAAACACCTCGTGGAATTTTTTTTACAAGTATAATATAATACAGGGTATGCACCTTATTTGGTACATACCCTGTATTTTTGAAAAAATTTTTTAATTTCTTATAACTGTAATAGAAAAGCTCTTGTTGCACTCTTTACATCTGTGCGACCCCGCTCCCGCTTTTATGCGGCTGCCCACTACCACGCTTGACGTACAGCGGTTATCCAGATACCCGCAATACGGGCATCTGGGATGATACGTTACCCTTCTTCCGTCGTCCTGTATAATGGCTGCGTTTTGTGCTACTGCGAATTCCATAAAGTCCTCCTTTAAGGCTTTGCCTTTGTTATTTTTGTAAACTTATTGTAGCAAACGCAATGTCCCTTTTTCGGGATATGAGAAAAATAATTTAAATATTTTTGCAGACGTAATAGCAATTACATTCTTCCACGCAAAAGCAGCCCAATACGCCGCTTAAATAAACGCCCGTGTCAAGATGGATTTTTTGTATGTTGCGTATATTATCCGCTCGCCTGCCGCGTTTGGGATATATAATTATCTCGTCTCTATTTGTAAGATAGCGCGCGGGAGTGTGCCCGAACAAAACGCACTTTTCACTATCCGCGATATTACGATTATCCTTGAAATTTCTGTCATATACCAACTGCTCACAAGTAGTCTTTTCAAGCGGCAAAAGTTTACCGTCCGCCGATACGGGCAAACCCGAATGTACGCCTATAAACAAGTCTTCTTCTATGTAAAAGGGCAGAGTTTCAAGCCAGTCCATAGTTTCCCATTCAAGCAGATTACAATCAAAACCGAGATAATTACGGAGTTTTTGTAAAACCTCGTCAAAGTTCACCCGTTCACTTTTCATCTGCGCGTGGTAATACTTTATAAAATCGTACTCGTGATTGCCGTAAATGCACGTTGCCTGCGGCATATTCCGCAGGCAATTTAACAGCCGCGCCGACTGCGTGCCCTTGTCTATCATATCGCCGAGCACATGGATTTTATCGCCTGACGAAAATTTTATCTTATCCAACAGCCGCATAAAAAGCTCATACTCGCCGTGAATATCGGATATTATGTAAGTCATTTACGTTTTTAATTTTGAAGATAGCCGCTGCTAATTTCTATAACTTTGGCTATTTTATCTTCTAAAGACATTGTTATCAATTTAGCCTTATCAAATTCGTCACTAAAAGCTAATATATATTCTTCCGCCGCAAGTTCCCGTTTAATTTTATCCCATATAAAAAACTCTGCTTGTAAAGGTGTATACTGCTCAAATTCATTATCTGTAAAACAAGGCTTGTCTGTTTTTTCGTCTGAAACATATTTTACATATCCAGCCGCTTTATATGTACTATTAAAATCAGCCTCATAAGTAAATAACGCACGAATCTCTTTTACAAAAAAATTATATTTCAACAATCACTTTCATAATTTTTTTTTTTTT
>JAJPXK010000199.1 GCA_021205485.1 Clostridia bacterium
TTTGCAGTAAATAAATTTTAAATGCGGATATATAAGGTGAAAAAATGGCGATGCATCCGCATCGCCTTATTTATATAAAAATCACATGGTCTGATTTCTCCTGCCGACTACAGTGAATATCTGATATAGCTGTTCAGCGTCTGTTCTGTTTTTACCGAATTTAAAAGTTAGATACGCCCTGCTTAAATCATTATAAGTAACAACAACGCTTAAATCGTCAAGTTTTTTAGCGACGGTTTTTGTTGTCGCCGTGCTTGCGCCGACCATAGCGCCAAAGCCGCCGGCTACTACATACCCTAAAGCCGCCCTCGCCAAACCGTCCTGATTTTGCGTTTCGTAAATAGTTTCTCCTTTATTTGCAAAGGCTTACCGCTAAAACCTTGCTCATTTCAAAAATATTGAACGGAAGCAAGGTTTCGTTGCTGTAAGTTGTGCATACGGCGAAAGCTCCGCCGCTTTCATCGAAAATAACATCTGCCGCCTCTATCGCCTCAAAGTTGCCGCCTCGGGCATAGACCGACGGGGTGAAATTTATAGATTTAAGTTCTTGACATTCGCTGTAATACGGAATATCTATGGCTCTGTTAAAACTTGTTTTTTGCTGCTCAAAATACTTGTTTAACATTTCCTGACCAAGCTGTTCGATTGTGCTTTCGGTATAGTGTTTTTTATTTCTTAAAATGTTATATGCAAAGAGTATAAATACAAGTCCGATAATATACCATACAAGCCCAATAAATTTAATTGGCGCAGTTAGCGCGCACAAAATCACCGTGCCAATAATAAAACATACAGCCGCCGCTATCGCAACGCCTATTAAAAATTTGCTGTTCGCTTTTAATTTATCGTAATAAGCCACGCCAAAGTTTTGCAAATTTTCAGCCGTTATGCTTTTTGGCGATAACGGATAAATTAAATCAGAGGCTGGAGCGCCTGTTTGTTTTTCAATCTTTTTTTGCTTGTTAGCATGGCACAGATTTATCAGGAAAAATATAACGCCTGTAACCAATAGTGCAAAACCTATCGCGCATGTTGCAATCATAAGTATATAATCTACAGATTCAGGAATATCTGAATATAATAAAAGCAACAATAAAATCAATGCAACGACAGAAGTTATAACCGAATAGATAATTAATTTTAAATCTCTGAAAATGAACCCTATTATCAATAAAAATAATGCATCTGCAATCGCCGCTACAATAAAAGATAACAGATAGCCCATCACCATAGGGATAAACAAAATTAAACCTGCAGATATACATATCGTGGCTATGTATACATATAACTTTTTGCTGTTTTTCACTTAAAATCCTCCCTCTAATGCAAAAAAGCGTTCCTGACGGAACGCCTGCAAAAGTATCCCGTATTTGTTGCGACACAAATCCACAGTTGATGGTTAAAAGGATACAATATGCCTATTGTACCGTCAACTGCGATTATTAATTTGTGTCGCACTTGAATTATAGCATACTCAAAGTTTAATTTCAACAATTTAAAGCGTTTACAGCAAAATAAAAAAATCGGGTTAACTTCAGTCTCGCCCGATTTTTTTAATTTATTATCAGTTTGTAAATGCTCAATTTATTTTTCGTAGACAGAACGCTTTAAAACGCCAATGTATGGCAGATTGCGGTACCTTTCGGCGTAGTCGAGGCCGTAGCCTACAACAAACTCGTCCTCTATCTCAAACCCCGCATAGTCGGCAGAAATATCCGCCGTACGGCGGGAAACTTTATCCAAAAGGGCGCATATCTTTACGGAATTAGCCCCCCTCTGAAGCAAAAGGTTTTTCAGCGCGTAGAGGGTGTTGCCCGTATCGATGATATCCTCTACAATAACCACGTCCCTGCCCTTGACGTCGGCGTCGGAGTCCTTCATTATTTTTACCCTGCCCGAAGACACCGAACTTTCCCCGTAGGAAGAAACGGACATAAAGTCCGCCTGCACGGGGATGTCCAACGCCCTCAAAAGGTCGCTGCAGAACACAAAACTGCCCTTAAGCACGGCGATAAACAGCGGGTAACTGCCCTTATATTGCTCAGAAATCCGGCGGGCGATATCGTCAACGCGTTCTTTTATCTGCCGCTCCGTCAAAAGCACCCTTTCAACGTCGTTTTCGATATACATATTCTCCCTCTTGTGTAAAAATAATTATCGCAGTCCTAAGCAGACTGAGCCGTTAAAGCTGTTAAAACACGCAATCCCGACAAAGCAACCATTAAAGCTTTCAGAAACGAGCAATGCAAGGAGGGTGCGTATTAAGCGAAGGGAGCTTACTCAAACGTAAGTGACCGAGATTAAACGCAAACCCGACACCGCAGTGCGAAGTTTATAAAAGCTTTAATTTAACTCCTCGCCGCCAGCCTTAAAAGCATACACATCCCTGTCTTCGGGGAAAATAGGTCCGTCTATTACGGGAAGGTTTAAGGGAGCCACGTACGCCGAAGCGGTAAGGTTTGTCACGGCGGCGCGAAGGTAAGGGAACAGTATTTTTGTTCCGTCGATGAGGAAATCCCTCTCTTCATCGCTGCCCGCAACTAAGTCCTCTACCTCAAAAGTGCCTACAAGGGTAACATGGATATCGAAGGGCTTAGGCTCGCTTTCGGTGCTTTCAACCTTTAAAGAAAGGGCGATGAACACTATTTTATCGTTGCCGTTCACCTTGCGCACCTGCCTTGCAAACTGAGGTTTGATATCGAGTTTGGTGTTAGGCTCAAGCCTTACCCTGTTATGTTTGAAAGAAAGTTCTTCCGCGTTAATGCCTTTGAAATTGTATTTCATAATAATTCTCCTGAAAATATTAAGTACAGTTTAATTGTAAACCAATACTTGCTTCAATAAAACCATTTTAGCACAAAAACTTTTAAACGTAAACAAAACTGAGGCAGTATTTGAACATTCCGTTCAATTTTTTATTGCCTACAAAAAATTTTAATGCTATAATAAAGCGGTGAATAAAGTAAATTTAAGCGAAATAAGGGATATTTTGTTATCCTGCGAAAAACCTTCAAGATACACGGGCGGCGAGTACGGCCTGCCCGCGGCGAAAGAGGGGGAAATAAACTTTTGCATGTGCTTCCCCGACCTGTACGAAGTAGGCATGAGCAACCTCGGCATAAAGATTGTAGCAAAATCCTTTACGCAGAGGGGCTACTGCGCCGACTTCTGCTTCGCCCCGGCGAAGGACTTCGGCAAAAAAATCAAAGAAAGAGGCTTCCCCCTGTACTCCCTTTCCCTCAAAGCTCCCCTTAAAGAATTTGATATAGTAGGCTTTTCCCTTCAGTACGAGCTGTGCTACACCAACGTGTTGTATATGCTCGACCTTGCGGGAATACCCTTAAGAAGAGAGGACAGAAAGGGCAAGGGCTACCCCCTTATAATAGCCGGCGGGCCCTGCGCGGCCAATCCCGAGCCCCTCGCCGATTTTATCGACGTATTTTTTATAGGCGACGGCGAAACCTGCGACGCCGACGCCGCCGAAATTTATAAAAAACTTGGCGATACCGAAGAATTTTACAGAGAAATATCAAAGATAGACGGGGTTTACTGCCCCTGCCTTACCGACGTAATTTACGGCGAAGACGGCAAAATTAAAAGCTTTGAAGGCATAAAAAAGGTAAAGCGGGCGTTAATCGACGACCTTGACGGGGCGATATTCCCCGAACAGATAGCCGTGCCTAACTGCGAGAGCGTACACGACAGGGCGGTTATCGAGGTTATGCGGGGCTGCTACCGCGGCTGCAGATTTTGCCAGGCGGGATTTATCTACCGCCCCGTAAGAAAGAGGAGCGTGCAGACGCTTACCCGTCAGGCCTCCGCCCTTATAAAAAACACGGGCTACGACGAAGTGAGCTTAAACTCGCTCTCAACGGGCGACTACGGCAAGCTTAAAGAGTTGCTTTTCAGCCTTAAAAAGGAGCTTCCGCCCGAAGTCACCCTCGCCCTCCCCTCATTAAGGGTAGACAGCTTTGAGGGCGAATTCGCGCAGGAGGCGAGGCGGATATCTTTGACTTTCGCCCCCGAGGCGGGCACGCAGAGGCTGAGGGACGTCATAAACAAGGATATAACCGAGGAAGAAATCCTGCATGCGGCCGAAAGCGCCTTCAACGCGGGATACTCGGCGGTAAAATTGTACTTTATGCTCGGCCTGCCTACCGAAACCGACGAAGATTTAAAGGGCATAGCCGACCTGTGCGTAAAAATCCGCAAGCTGTACGGCAAGCAAAAACGGGCGAAACAGCTAAGAATATCCATATCCGTGGCGACGTTCATACCAAAGCCCTTTACCCCCTTCCAATGGGAAAAACAGGCCACCGAAGAGGAAGTTGAGCAAAAACAACAGTTTTTAAGGAGCGTTTTGCCTAACGGCGTAAAGTTTAGCTGGAACAGCTACTACCCCTCCCTTTTAGAGGCGGCCTTCGCCCGCGGCGACAGGCCGCTAGGGAAAGTTCTTGAAGCTGCTTACAAAAACGGCTGCGTATTCGACGGCTGGGACAGCGAACTGGACGGCGAAAAGTGGAAAGACGCCTTTAATAGTTGCGGCATATCCCCCTGCGAATACTCCCGCGGACGGGATGAAGACGAAATTCTCCCCTGGGATTTTATAGATATGTATATAGAAAAAAAATTACTTCTTTAAGAACTCATAAACGCTTAAGGAGCCGTGGTAACGGCCAGTAGCATGCAGGGCTGCAAGGGCTGCGGAATGCAAAAACGCTGCCCCGCCGCAAAGGGGGTATTTTAATGATAGCTTTCAGGTACACCAAGACCGACGGGGCGGAATACCTTTCGCACCTTGACCTTTTAAGGCACATAGACAGGACGCTGCGGCGGGCGGGCGTAGAGGTAAAATACAGCGAAGGCTTTAACAAACACCCGAGAATTTTTATGGCCAACCCCCTCGCCCTCGGCGTAAAGAGCGTAGCCGAATACTGCACCGTAGACTGCGATTTTACAGGCGACTTTAAAAAAGTTTTCAATACTTTCAGCCCCGACGGAATAAAGTGTTTGAGCTATAAAATTGTGGAAAAGAACGCCGAATATGCCGAAAGCATCAAGGCCTGTACATACTTTGCGAAGGGCATAACGCCCTTTGACGCAAACGAAGTGCTGCAAAAGGACGGCATTATAATAACCGACTTAAGAGGCAGATGCGTGGATATCCGCCCGAGGATATACTCGCTTGAAGAGGCGGACGGCGGGATTAAATTCACGCTCGGCTGCGGCACAAACAACCTGCGCCCCGACCTTTTTTGCAGCTTTTTGCAGAGCGTTTACGGCGGCGGGGTTACAGAAATTATAAAGACCGATTGTGCGGGCGACAACTTGTTTTGACGGACTAATATAAAAAGGAATATTTATTTTATGCCGAAAAAAACTCTTTATTTTGACAAAATTTTAAATTACACCGTTACCGCCGTCACCGAAAACGGCAGGCTTACGGGCTGCGATATCGAAAAAAAAGACGCCTCGGCGAAGGAAGGCAACATATACAGGGGCGTGATTAAAAGCGTGATAGACGGGATGCAGGCGGCGTTTATAGACTGCGGGCTTGAGAGGAACTGCTATATCGCAGCGGACGACCTGTGCCCCTACTGCCCCGACAAATCAAAGGCTAAGCGGCTCAACTTTAAGGCGGGCGACGAAATTACAGTACAGGTGGTAAAACCGCCCGTAGGCAAAAAGGGGGCTAAGGTAACAACGCACCTGTCCTTTGTAGGCAAGTCAATCATCTATCTGCCCGAGACGGATTTTATAGGCGTTTCCCGCAAAATTTCCGACGGCGAACTTCGCGCCAGCCTTACGATGGAGGCGAAAAAGACAAAAAAGAGGGGCGAAGGCGTTGTAATACGCTCGGCCGCCCCCTTCTGCACGTACGGCTACATCGCCGACGAGCTGGATTACCTTCGCAGACTGTACCAAAGAACTATAAAAAACGCAGAGGGGATAAAGACGGGGCTTATATATTCTGACTACAATCTGCCTCAGCGGGTTTTAAGAGACAATAATTCGGACGACATAGAGAAGATTATAGTCGGCGACGAAGAACTGTGGAACAACCTTCAGGAAGTTCTGCCACTTATGCCCGAACACAGCGGCATATGTACCGAGCTTTACGCGGGCGGGCTGGATATGCTTGAAGAATACGGCGTGGCAAAACAAATTTATTCAGCCATATCGCCGAGGGTTGAGCTTGAAGAAGGGGCCAATCTTGTTATAGAACGCACCGAGGCCCTTACTGTTATCGACGTAAACACGGGCAAATATATAGGCGACGACAACCTTGAACAGACGGTGTACGCCGCCAACCTCGCCGCCGCGAGGGAGATTGCCAGGCAGGTAAAACTGCGCAATATAGGCGGCATAGTCGTGGTTGATTTTATAGATATGAAGGAAGAAAATCACCGCAAGGCGCTCGCGTACGAGCTGAACAAGGCCCTGCAAAAGGACGCGGCTCAGTGCAAAGTTTTGCCTATGTCTGATTTCGGGCTTATAGAATTTACCAGGCGGCGGACGGGCAAGGGCTTAGGCGATATGCTCACCATTCCCTGTTCGCGATGCGGCGGCAAGGGGTATACCTGTTCTGACGAGCTTATACTCATAACACTGCGTGCCGAGCTTTTGCGTATTTTAAACGGCGGGGCTTTGCATGTGGCTGTACAAACCGACGCCGAAACATGCGGCGCAGCCCTTTTGTGCAGAGAATTTTCTGACGAGTTAAGGGAAAAATTCCCCGCCGCGTCGGTATATATCAGAGCCGACGAAAAAATGAAGCGGGGCGATTTTACCTGCAAACCGCTTAAAGCCAGGCCAAACGGCGACTATAAAATATTATAGACGGCATATTATATAA
>JAJPXK010000167.1 GCA_021205485.1 Clostridia bacterium
ATATAAAATGTAGGTAAAAACGCTTGAAAAATTTCAGATATTGTTATAAAATTATAAAGCTGTGCAAAGATGGCGGAGCGGTCGAACGCGCACGACTCGAAATCGTGTTACGTAGGAATACGTACGGGGGTTCAAATCCCTCTCTTTGCGCCATAAAAACAGCAAAAAACCCTTCATTTTGAAGGGTTTTTTGTTTTGCCTCGACCTAACACGATTTTTACCCCGCTGTTTGCGGCACAAGAACGCCGCCTGAACTTAGCCAGCCTCCGCCGAGAATATATTCGGGAATATTTCCTACAATTACGCTTTCGCAAACCAAAACTTCGTCCGTCGCCCCTACGTTCACCGTCCTTGACGGCGTCACAATGCTTATGTTTGAAACTATCTGTATATACAACGAGTGAAGCGTCTGGTTTATCCCCGCGGAAGTAAATTTTGAAATAAATCGGCATTCCACCGCGCTTACGGGAATAGCTTTAAGGTTGATTTTAAACCCGAAGCCCGACAAAGCGTCAATTCCCGTAAAAGCGCCTACAGGTATATCTACACCCTGCGAAGTAAGTTCGTTCAAAACAGACTGCGTAAGATAAGCCGTCTGGCGGGCGATATAATTTATTGTATAGGAATTGGCGATTATATCCGCAACATCGCCGTTTTCATCCCGTGTTATTGTTATAAGCGATGAATAATCGGGCGAATTTTTCAGCGAATTTTCCACCGCCTGCGAAACGGCGACCGTAGTATAAGACCTTGCGGCGGCCTCGCTTACCGAGATTAAGACGCTTGAAACGTTTTTGAGCATTATAACAAAACAAACTGAAACAACGATAAAAACGGCAAGCAAAATTATTTTTAATTTCAAAAAACGCCTTTTACGTCTTTTATGGCTGAACTTATAAGCGGCTGACATACAATAATGTATGCCAACCGCTTAAAATTTTTGCTTTAAGTTTAATTTTCTATGTCTGTATTATCGGGATTTTCGCTTGAATCCTCTGCAACTTTAACCTTTTTGGATAACATTACGTTTGTAAAATCAAGCTTCCATTTGCCGTCTACCTTGGCAATTCTGTTATATAGCCACATCAGATAACCGAGAACGGTAAACACAACTAAAAGTATAAGTACCCATACCATTACCCCGCCGTAACCTAAGTTGCTAACATCAAGGAAGAAGTAAGGATATTCAAAGTTATCTATCGCGGCGCCTAATATAAATATGTAAGCTACATAAATAAGAGGAATTATAAGGCTGTAAAGTGGAGCGAATACCGAGATACATTTATGCTCTTCGAAAAGGAAATAGTCGAGTATGAAAAGCACGGGGCCGAATACGTGATAGCTTAAATTCCCGATATTGCGCCAGAAATCAACCGAAACGGGATCGCCGAGAAGTATTGCGTACACAAGGAAAGTTACTAAAATCATTACGGTTGTCATAAACTTGAACGTTCTTATTTTTTTATTGTAACCGTATTTTTCTCCCGCTCTTACCCTTTTCACGTTATCGGCAAGCACTATAATGCTTACAACAAACACAAAATAATTAGAAATATTCGTGTAAAACTTTAAAAATTCCCACGTTAAGTCGTTTGGTCCCTGGCCTACGTAAAACACGTTGAAAGTCAGCAGAACGGCGAGGCCTGATACACAGCAAAGAATAATGCGGTATATCATCTGCGTCAGCAAATTATTATTCATTCTTTTTTCTCCAAAAACTCAAAAATTTGAGATAATGTTAACATTATATCACCAAATTTTAATATTGTTAAACGATTTTAACTATTATCGCGAAAAAAGAAATAAAACTAAAATACAGCTTATTTTTTTATTGATTTTACTCAATTTTCAGCGTGTTATGCGTGACATAGTACGTGATAAAGGGGTAAAATCAGCTCCTTTTAGTCTTGGAATGGAATATAAGAGACATTATGAAAGAAAATACGACTGCGGCCGACACACCAGCGCTCGCCGCCGTAAGCGGCCCCGTAACGGCATAAAAAAATCCTTTCTCCGCCCCCTTTATAGCTCCGTTTGCAAGCAGATATCCAAACCCTGAAATCGGTACTGTCGCGCCTGCTCCAGCAAACTCCACTAGCGGCTGATAAACGCCTATCGCAGTTAAAACCACGCCGGCAAGCATAAAAAAGACGAGAATTTTACCAGACGTTAAATCGGTAAAATTTATAATAATCTGCGCTATTACGCAAATTGAACCGCCTACGACGAAGGCTTTTATATACATAAACAATATGTTTAAAATTTCTTCCGTCATATCCCCTCCAACTCCACCGCATGGCTTATGCAAGGTATGCTTTCGCCCTGCCCTGACGAAACGGTGGAAAGCAGCGCTCCCGTCGCGGCAAACAGCACATTTTTATATAGCCCCGCAGACATTTTTGTAAATATATAAGAATTCATAACTACAGCGCTGCAGCCCGCGCCGCTGCCTCCCTGAAATTCGTCTTCAATAACTTTGTATATAATTTCGCCGCAATCAACGTGATTTTCTGAAATATCGTAGCCTTTTTCCCACATAAGGTCCTTTAAGATGCGGCTGCCTAAGGCGCCAAGGTCGCCTGTAATTATTATATCGTAATCTTCCGAAGAAGTATCTGTATCTTTAAAATGTTGTATAAGCGTAGAACATGCGGCGGGGGCCATAGCCGCGCCCATATTATTTACGTCGGTGACGCCCCAGTCGCAAACTTTGCCTATCGTTGCGTTTTTTATTTTGATATTGCCTTTTTTTGATATTACGCACGCTCCCGCGCCCGTTACCGTCCACTGCGACTGCGGAGGCCTTGTACAGCCGAGTTCCAAAGGGTATCTGTATTGCCTTTCGGCAGATGCGAAATGACTCCCCGTCGCCGCTACAGCGGCCGTGGAATATCCGCTGTCAACCGCCATAGCCGCCACAAGCATGCTTTCGCTCATAGTAGAACATGCGCTATACACGCCTAAGAACGGAAAACGGAATTGCCTCGCCGAAAAACTTGCCGAAATTATCTGGTTTAGCAGGTCGCCCGACGCCATAAGGTCGATATCGCCTTCAGTAAAGTTCCCCTTCGCAACGGCCATCTGTACGGCGGAGGACAGCATTTTACGCTCGGCCTTTTCGTACGTGCTTTCGCCGTACATGTCGTCTTTAAGGGTGACGTCGGCATAGCCGCCTATTATACCCTCTTTCTCTTTAGAGCCGCAGACGGCCGCGTAAGACGCGATACATGGATTTTTGTCAAAAAAAATTGTATTTCCCTTTCTCATATCAAATCAAACAGTAGATTATTCCTACAATTACGCCAGAAAAGACGCCGAAAACTATTATCGGCCCTGCGACGATAAACATTTTCGCGGCGGTTCCGAATACATAGCCCTCCGTTCTGAACTCTATCGCCGGCGAAGTCACCGAATTTGCAAAGCCGGTTATAGGAACTATTGAACCGGCCCCTGCATATCTGCCTATGCGATCGTACACGCCGAGGCCAGTCAACAGACACCCGCAAAATATCAGAAGCACCGATACGGCGCCCGCAAGCTCGTCCCCCGAGAGCCCTGCGTATTCAAGCATATATCTGAAAAACTGGCCGACAGAGCAAATCAATCCGCCTACACCGAAAGCCGCAAGGCAATTTTTGAAGTGTTTTGTAGGCGGGTCAAGCTTTTTTACATAATTTAAGTAATTTTTATTGCTGTAAACAATCTTCTTTTCCGACATTCTTTACTCCGCCTCGCTTTACCCCTTTAAAACAACTTTCTCTTTCGTCCCTTCTGTTTAAATCTATTTCCTTTTTCATTGCCGATACATCCTTTCTGTCATATACAGCGTCAATTTTTCGGGCATAACCCTGCTCATAAGTCTGTACGCTCTGTTTTTTGCCCCGCACGCTTTGATTACGGGCGGATTTTCATCCAGGATAATTTTATATATGTCCATCGCGACAGCTTTGGCCGACATTCCGCCTTGCTCAATATGAGCGAGCGATTGCACCGCTTTGTCGACTTTAACGGCATAGGCGCCGTTCGCCTCGTCGGAATAGACTTTACGTTTAAACGTAAATCCCGTAGCCGTTCCGCCGGGCAACGCCGCGGTAACTTTTATGCCGTAATTTTTTAATTCGCTGCAGGCGCTTCGGGCGAACATTTCCAACGCGGCCTTAGAAGCTGAATAAAAGCTGTCGAAAATTATCGGAATATCCCCGCCGAGCGAGCCGACAAGAATTATTTTTCCGCCGTTCTTTTTCATATAGGGAACGGCGGCCTGCACCGCTTTTAACGCCCCGAAAAAATTCACCTCGAAAAGATATTTATAGTCGCTTTCCTCAGCGTGTTCAATAGGCGCCGCCATGGAACACCCTGCGCAGTAGATTAAAAGATCTATGCCGTACTTCTCGGCGGTAAGCTTTATACCCCTGAAGGCGTCTTCGCCTACCGCTACGTCGGCGCAGATATTATTTACTTTTATATTTTCGCACGGGGTGCGAGAGATATTGAAGACGTTCCACCCGCCCTTTGTTAAAAGCGCGGCCGTTTCGCAGCCGATGCCCGAGCTCGCCCCGATAATCACCGCAGTTTTTTCGGGATAGATAATTTTATCCATACTCATATTTTGACAACAATCAGGCTTTTTTATTCAACCGAAGGCAATATCCAATATCATCATTATGCAAAAGCCTAAAACAACGCCTACGGTAGCTTTCACTTTGCCGTTTTCAAAGCTTTCGGGGATAAGTTCCGAGCAAACCACGGCGAGCATCGCCCCCGCAGAAAAAGACAGGGCGAACGGCATGATATTGCTTACAAAAGTTACCGCGACAGCGCCTATAACGCCCGCTATAATTTCCACGGCGCCCGAAAGCTGGCCTATAGTAAAACTTTTAAACCTGCTCATTCCGCTAGCCCTTAACGGAAAAGCCACACAGATGCCTTCGGGAAAGTTCTGTATGCCTATTCCTACGGCGAGCATTATAGCGGCAACGCACTCCGACCCTCCGCCTATTGCGGCGGCCCCTAAGGCAACGCCTACCGCGAGCCCTTCGGGAACATTGTGAGCCGTCACGGCAATGCACATAACGGCGCATTTTTTCTTTTTGCCGTCAGAAAATTTGCCGAACTTGCCTATTATTATATCGGTCAGAATAATCATTAACCCGCCTGAGGCAAATCCCGCAGTAAGAATAACAAAGGAAAATTTCTGTTCATATTCCAGAGCTGGAAGCAAAAGAGAGAAAAATGTTGAAGCGAGCATTATTCCCGCGGCGCTGCTCATCATAAAGCAAAAAGCGTTTTTTGTGACGTTTTTGCATACAAAAACAAGCGAGGCGCCTAAAGCGGTAAGCAGCCATGTAAATCCCGTCGCAATCAGGGCCTGCTGCCATCCGCTTAAATCATAAAACCATTGCAATATGTATTTCTCCCGTAAAATAGAACTTTTCTATCCTATTCTATGAATACAGGCGATAAAAAAGTGTCCGACGCTTTACTCGCGTCGGACACCGTAATATATTTATTTAATTAATTAAAACGCCCAATTGCCGTCTTTGAATATCTGTACGCGCTTTCCGTCTTTGGTAACGCCTACAACTGATAAATCCTTGCTGCCTATCATAAAATCCACGTGGATCATAGAATCGTTTATGCCTATCTCCTTACACTGGTCAAAGGTAAGTTCCTCGTAATTGTCAAGGCAGTTGTTGAAGCCCCGCCCTAAAGCCACATGGCAGCTCGCGTTTTCGTCAAAAAGAGTATTGTAGAACAAAATGCCCGTGTTGTTTATAGGCGAATCATAGGCGATGAGTGCGCATTCGCCTAAATACGAAGCTCCATCATCCATATTTACCATCTTTTCAAGCAAGTCGCCGTTCTTTTCGGCATAAGTTTTTACAACCTTGCCGTCTTTAAATTCAATCCGGAAATTTTCTATAAGTTTGCCCTGGTAAGAAAGAGGTTTTGTTGCCACTACTTTGCCGTCCGCCCTGCCCCTCATAGGCGAGGTGAACACCTCTTCGGTAGGTATGTTAGGATTGAAATAGATATTTTTGTCTAAGGTAGTTTCGCCGCCGCCGCAGAAAAGACCTCTGTCGATAAGTCCTACGGTAAAATCCGTGCCGTTCGAGCTTTTATATTCAAGCCTGTCAAACTTGTAGGAATTTAAGAATTTGCAGCGTTTGTCAAGCGTAGCGTTGTGTTCTTTCCACGTAGCTACGGGGTCGTCTGTTACGTGAGATGTGTATAAGATTGCGTCCCAGAGTTTTTCCAGGGCATCCTCTTCGCTTAAATCGGGGAAAACTTTTTTAGCCCATTCTTTGCCCGGCACGGCGGCTATGCACCACTGCTCTTTATTTTCAACGGCGTCAAGGTAGGGCTTTAAAAAAGGATACCTTGCGGCGGAAGCCTTTGCAATCTTTTCACTGTCAGTACCCTTTAAACCGTCGGGGTCGTCAGAATCGAGCCACAGGCGGCAAGGCAAAGCTTCGGCGCGGTGCTTGAGTTTAGCTTCGTCAACTAAAGTAAAATCAGAAAGAGTTTCTTCTGACCTGTAGATATAATTGAGCTTTGTTATAGGCTGGTAGCTCCATTCAACGGTGACTTTTTTCGCGCCTGCCTGATAGCATTTCTCCACGCACATAGCGACAAAATCGGGGTAATTGAGTTCGCATACAATGGTTACTTCCTGCCCTTTTTGAACATTGAGCCCGCTTTTTACAATAAGCTCTGCATATTTTTCCAATCTTTTATTATCCATAAAATAAACCTCTTATAACTTTTTTATTAGATTGTAGCAAAGTTAGCAAAAATAGTCAACCGTTTCATTT
>JAJPXK010000125.1:0-325 GCA_021205485.1 Clostridia bacterium
AATATCTACTCCACAGGAGAATTATTTCAAATAATGAAAATAAAATATTTAGGACACTCAAGTTTCAGGCTTACCGAAAGCACGGGCATAACCATTGTCACCGACACGTACAGCTCATCTATAGGGTGCAGCATGCCCGAAACTTCGGCAGACGTCGTCACAGTTTCTCACCATCACTACGACCACGATGCAGTATCTGAAGTAAAGGGCAACCCTAAAGTTATAGACAAAGAGGGCAATTACGACCTTACGGGCGTAGAAATCAACTCCATAAAAAGCTTTCACGACGGCGAACAGGGCAGGCTTCGGGGGGAAAATATCATAT
>JAJPXK010000125.1:335-4866 GCA_021205485.1 Clostridia bacterium
CGGCGATTTAGGCGAAGAATGTTCCACCGAACTTATAGAGGCCCTTCTGCCCGTCAATATTCTGCTGATTCCCGTAGGCGGCAACTATACGATAGACGCCGAGCAGGCCAAAGAGTATGTAGACAGGATTATGCCCGACATAGTCATACCTATGCACTACCGTACAAAAAATATAAAACTCGATATAGACAGAGTAGAAGAATTTACCGATCTTTTTGACGACGAAGAAGTCATTTTTTCTGACGAAGACGAAATGGAATTTTCCCGCGAAGACCTCGGCGGCGATTCTACGCGCGTAATAGTAATGAACAAGGCGGTTAAATAATGGACGAAAATCTGCAAAAACTTGAAACAGAACTTAAAAAGAGAAGCATTTACGAATTAAGGCAAATAGGCAGGGCCGTAGGCGTAAAAAGGCCCGCCGATATGAATAAACAACCGCTTGTAGACGCAATTATGGCTATAGCTTCGGGTGAAAGCGACCCCGTGCCCCGCGCCGTGAGAGGGGCGCCCCCTAAGTCTGAAGTTTACGACAAAAATATTGTAACCCTTGTGGAGTACTGCAGGGATCAGGCTAAAAGCATTGCGGAGCGTCAGAATGCTGACGTCTCTTCCGACGGCAAAACGGAAGACGGTTTAAAGGTGGAAGAAGGTTTGGCGGAAGAACAGCCTGCGGAATACCCTTGCGAAGGTGAGGAACGCGTATATTCGGGCGTGCTTGAATTTACCGAAAAATTCTGGTTTGTGCGTACAAACAACTTTGAAGTGACTTCAAACGGCGACGTGTTTATGCATTCCACGTTTGTAAACCGTTTCCGCCTGCGCGAAGGCGACTTTATTGTATGCAGGGCCCGCCGCCGCAGGGAAAACGAATGCCCCGGGGCAACTTACATCGTAAGCGTAAACGGCGTACGCCCCGACGTTTTAAATCCCCGCCCCGTATTCGAAAGGTTAACCCCCTGTTATCCCGACACACGCTATACGTTAGAGAGGGAGGACGGAACCCTTTCGGGCAGAATAATAGACCTGTTTTCCCCTATAGGCAAGGGGCAGAGGGCTCTCATCGTATCCCCTCCTAAGGCGGGCAAAACCACAATGCTCAAAGATATAGCCTGCTCTATCACAGCTAATTACCCCGAAGTCAAAGTTATCGTTCTTCTTATAAACGAACGCCCCGAGGAAGTTACCGACATAAAGCGTTCTGTAGACGGGGCGGAGGTAATCTACTCAACTTTCGACAGGGGCGAATATCACCATATCCATACGGCTATGCTTGCGTTAGAGCACGCGAAAAGGCTTGTCGAAGCGGGCGGAGACGTAGTGCTTCTTCTCGACAGCATTACAAGGCTCACCCGCGCGTATAACTCCGTGACCAATTCAGGCAGGATTCTATCCGGCGGCCTCGATCCTCAGGCTTTAATAGAACCGAGGAAGTTTTTCGGCTCGGCCCGCAATATAGAAAACGGAGGGTCGCTCACCATAATAGCTACCGCCCTGGTAGACACGGGCAGCCGCCTCGACGATGTCATCTACGAAGAATTTAAGTCGGCGGGCAATATGGAAATAGTGCTTTCCCGCGATATGGCCGAAAGCAGGGTGTTCCCCGCCATAGACGTAAAAGCTTCGGGCGCCAGAAAGGAAGATCTGCTTTTATCCAAAGAGGAACTTTCGGCTTCGTATAAATTCAGGCAGATGCTCGGCAAAAGAGTTACGCCCGAAAATCTCTTTTCTATGATAGCCAAGACAAAAAACAACAAAGAGCTCTGCCAGCGGGCGGACGAGTGGCTCAAGATATATTACAGCAATGACAGATAAAAACACTTTTACCGACAAAGTAAAAATCACCATAAAGGCGGGCGACGGCGGCGACGGAATGAATTCCTTCAAAGCATATAAAGGCAAACCCGCCTGCGGGCCCGACGGCGGCGACGGCGGAAAGGGCGGCGATATCTACATTCTCGCAGACAGAGGGGTAAACGACCTTCTGTCTTTCCGTTATACCTCAAAATACGTCGCGGGAAACGGCGAAAGAGGGGGCACAAACCTCTGCTCGGGCAAAGGCGGGGCAGAAGTTATAATAAAAGTTCCCGTAGGCACGGTGGTTAAAGACTGCCAGACGGGCACAGTTATCGCCGATATGTTCTCCGACGGAGAAAAAAAGCTCATAGCCGAGGGCGGCAGGGGCGGCAAGGGCAACACCCGTTTTACCACCGCCAAAAGGCACGCCCCTAACTTTGCTCAGAAGGGCGAAAAGGTAGAGCCTCACACGCTCATTCTTGAATTGAAGGTCATAGCCGACGTAGGCATTATAGGCTTCCCTAACGTAGGCAAAAGCACGCTTCTTTCAAAAATTTCGGCGGCGAGGCCTAAAGTCGCCAACTATCATTTTACAACGCTTTCTCCTAATTTAGGCGTGGTAAAGTACTACGACAACAGCTTTGTCGCCGCAGATATCCCCGGGCTTATAGAAGGGGCGGCGGAGGGCGCCGGCTTAGGCCACGACTTTTTACGCCATATCGAGCGTACGAGGATGCTTTTGCACGTAGTGGATATTTCGGGCTCGGAGGGCAGAGACCCGATAGAAGATTTTGTAAAAATCAACGCCGAACTTTCGGGCTACAGCAAAAAGCTCGCGGCCTTGCCGCAGATTATCGCCCTCAATAAATGCGACATATACGGCGCTGAAGACAACGTAAAGGCTTTTAAACGCAAGTACGGCAGAAAGTACAAGATAGTAACTATTACCGCTGTAAGCGGCGAGGGAACGGAGGAGCTTGTAAGGCTGCT
Source organism: Clostridia bacterium (assembly GCA_021205485.1). Taxonomy (GTDB): domain Bacteria; phylum Bacillota; class Clostridia; order Christensenellales; family Borkfalkiaceae; genus Coproplasma. Next base: position 3,123 of record JAJPXK010000125.1, read on the forward strand.
GTTTGAAACGCTGAAGACCCTTCCCCCCGTCGCCAGGGAGGAGGCGGACGAGCTGTTCACCTACCGCAAGTCCGGCAATCTTGAATTTGAAATTTATATGGACGGCGACGCCTATGTGGTTGTAGGCAGCCTTGTGGATATGCTCTGCCGCAACGTTTCGTTAGACGACCCCGATTCTATGGCGTATTTCCAGAAGATATTGCGTGAAAAAGGGGTAATAACCCGCCTTGAACAGTTAGGCGCCAAGGAAAACGACACCATAGTAATCGGCGACGTAGAATTCGACTTCGTTCCGTAAATTTTTTCTCGCCTCACAGTCTTACCCTTGAGGGACGAGGTCGCATTAACATTTCTCGCCTTCCCCTGAGGGACGAGGTACGCATTAACATTTCTTGCCTTCCCCTTGAGGGGAAGGTGTCAACGTAGTTGACGGATGAGGTGTACTAAAATTCACAAAACAAAAAAGGACAATAAAATGTTGACATCAAAACAAAGAAGCAAATTAAAATCGCTCGCCGCAAACTTAAGCCCCGTAGGCGACGTCGGCAAAGACGGCATAGGCGAAAATATGTTAAAAAGTTTTTCCGACTGCCTGGAAGCGAGGGAGCTTATTAAAATAAACATACAGGAAAACGCCGACGGCTCCCCGTTGGAAATAGGGCAGCAGCTTGCAGAAAATTTAAACGCAGAATGTGTAATAGTAATAGGCAGAAAGGCGGTTTTATACCGCAAATCCTCTAAAAAAGGCATTAATCATATAGATTTAGGCTGACCGAATATCGCCGCCAGGACGCAAATTACCAGCAAAACCGCCCCGCTTATTATATAGTAGACGGGGTAAAAGGTAAACCAGCTCATAAACATCAGTCCCGCGCCGGACCAGAAGGCTGGCAGGCACAGCTTGCGGGAAAATCGCAGCTTTATCCTTTTTATAAGTTTTAGTTTTTGCGGCTCGGCGTAGAGGTAACTTTCGGGCAGGGCTTCGGCTTTTTTTAGCAGTTTGTATACCTCGCCGCAGTCGAAAACCGCAATGCCGCAGTTTTCTGCGAGCTTTCTCGCGTTATCGGCAATGTAGTTGCAGATAAAAATTTTTTCTTTGTCCGCGGCGGCAAGCCTTATAAGGGGCATCAGGTCGTCCATATCGCATGGTTCGGCTTTGAACACGGGAAAGTAAATTTTTTCGCCGCTTTCTATGCGTTTGCCCCTTTTAACCCCGCCCGTGGCTTTTATTATAAGCGAGCAGGCGTCGGCGCAGCTTAAAAGGCAAAGGTGCATCGCAAGTTTACGCTTTTCCTCGGCTTCTTTGCCGTATAAAAGCTTTTTGTTCTGCCTTCTTCTTATGTAAAAGAATGCCGCCACAGCCAAAGCTACACCCCCGACTATGCCGCAAATAAGCGATATTGCCGCGTTTTTAAGGTAGTACCTTGCAAGGGTAAAAACAAGTAAAAAAGTACATATTCCTACAAATAGAGTGTCGGCGATTAAAGGGAGATTTATTTTCATTCTTTAATTTTTGCCGCAAATGAAAATTATTATACTTTAAAATGAAAATACTTATATTCGGCGGGGCGTTCAACCCCGTACACAAAGAACATATAAATATGTTTGCCGCGGCCTTTAAAGAACTCTCATGCGACAGGGCGTACGTAATACCTACGGCGATTTCCCCGCATAAAAACGGACAGATGCAGGCGGGGGATATTCACAGGCTGCAAATGTGAAGGCTGGCTTTCGCAAACTTCAA
>JAJPXK010000125.1:4876-6790 GCA_021205485.1 Clostridia bacterium
ATACCGAGGGTAGCGACTACGAGATTGCAAAGGGTGACACAAGCTACAGCTATATAACGTGCGAACATTTTAAAAATCTTTTCCCCGAAGACGAGATTTATTTTCTTATCGGCGGCGATATGTTCGCGACGTTTACAAAATGGAAGTACCCTCAGCGTATTTTAAACTGCGTTACGCTCGCCGTCTGCGCCAGGGAGGGGGAAAGTTCTGTTTTTTCGTCGCTTGAAGTTTTTAACAAAAGCTTTTCATGCGGCGTAAAAATCATAGGTTACACAGGCTCAAAAATATCCTCCACGGCCGTACGCGTAAAGGCCGCTTTAGGATATGACATATCGGCCGAAGTTCCCGAATTGGTGGCACAATATGCCGCAAATAACGTTGTTTATTTAAATAAAAAACTTGCCGAGGCTCAAACCTTTTTAAAGGCAAAAAGGGCGGCTCACACCTTAAGGGTGACAGTTATGGCGGCAAAAAATTGCCTGCGTATCGGCTGTTCGGAAGAAAAGGCTGTTACAGCCGCCGCTCTGCACGACGCCGCAAAAAATCTGCCTTCTGACAGCCCCTTGTTAAATGGCTTTGTTCCCCCCGACGACGTTCCAGACCCCGTAATCCACCAGTACAGCGGAGCATTCCTCGCCGAAAATCACTTCGGCGTAACCGACCCCGACATACTCAACGCCATCCGCTACCATACAAGCGGCAGGGCGGATATGTCGCCTCTGGAAAAGCTGATATTCTTGTGCGATATGCTCGAAGAAGACAGAGATTTCCCCGAGGTGGACGTTCTTCGCGACGCTTTTTACAATGACTTGGACGAATGTTTCAATTTAAGCGTCGCTCATCAATATAAATATCTTTTATCCACGGGCAAGCCCGTATATTATCTTACCGAACAGGCGTACAAATACACGCTTTCACAAGGAGAAAAAAATGACGAGTAAAGAAAAAACTCTTTTAATCTGCAAACTTCTTTCCGAAAAGAAGGGCGAAAACATTGTCTATATCGACGTAGCCGACAAATCGAGCGTATGCGATTACTTTGTTGTCGCAAGCGGAAGATCAACCACGTCGGTAAAGGCCATCGCCGAAAATCTTGAAGAAAAGATGGAAAAAGACCACGGCTTTACGCCCGCCCGCCGTGACGGCGGAAGGGAGGCCCGCTGGGTGGTATTGGACTATTCGGACGTTGTAGTCCATATTTTCAGCGATGAAACCCGCGACTTCTACCGCCTCGAACGCCTATGGGAAGACGGCAAAAACTTAACTTCATACAAAGACTGATTGTTCGTTGTAAAAAAATAAAAGGCGGCATTACCGCAATTTCCATAGGGAATTTTGATAACACCGCCGCCGTAAAATTTAATGTTAAAGGGCGTGGTATGAAGCCACGCCCTTTAACTATGTTTATTTGTTTTGTATCGTAAGTATTATAAATCAGTTTTCAGCAATTTTTTCGTATGCTATTCGCGGAGTGTTATCGGAAGTATATATTATTCCGCATTTTTTAAATCCGTGCTCAGAAATTAAATGTTGCATTATTTTGTTATCTTTGTGTGTATCTATCCGCAGATGCTTTATTGTCGCTTCACAATAGCTTATAACGGTTGAAAATACGCCTTTTACTTTACCGTTGCTTGCTATTCTGTGAATTGCTCCGTAAATTTCGTCCGAAAGCCATTCACCGTTTTCTATGTAACTGTAAGTCGCGTCAAACCCTATAATAAACGCAAACGCCGCAACAATTTCATTTTCTTCTATAACATAAAGATTTTTATTTTCAATGTCGTTTATCAGCGTTTCTTTTGAAGGCTCGCTATCTTTCCATTGCGTCGGATTGCCCGTATTTTTCATAAATTCACGGGCGCAGGCATAAATATCAAGTATTTTATCTAAATCAGATAACGTCGCTAATCT
>JAJPXK010000142.1 GCA_021205485.1 Clostridia bacterium
ATGTAATTAAACAACTTTCACTGTGACAAACAGAAGGAGAACAATATGCAATTCAAGTTTACTTACGACGTATGCGACAGTGTTGACAAACTGGAAGAGCTGATTAAAAAGGTAAAAGCTGCTCAGAAGATTTACTCAACCTATACTCAGGAGCAGGTTGACGCAATTTTCAAAGCTTGCGCCATCGCCGCAAACAAGGCGAGGATTCCTCTTGCAAAACTTGCCGTTGAAGAGACGGGCATGGGCGTGGTAGAAGACAAAGTCATCAAAAACAACTACGCCGCCGAACACATTTACAATAAATATAAAAATGTAAAAACATGCGGCGTTATAGAGGAAGACAAGGCTTACGGCTATAAAAAAATTGCCGAACCTATCGGGCTTATCAGCGCTGTAATTCCTACGACAAACCCTACATCCACAGCGATATTCAAAACAATTTTATGCCTTAAAACGCGTAACGGCGTAATTATAAGTCCTCACCCGAGGGCGAAACAGAGTACAATTGCCGCCGCAAAGCTTGTATACGAAGCCGCCGTAGAGGCAGGCGCCCCCGAGGGCATCATAGGCTGGATAGACAGTCCTTCGCTTGAAATGACCAATCTTCTTATGTCGGAGTCCGATACAATTTTAGCTACCGGCGGCCCCGGTATGGTAAAAGCTGCGTATTCAAGCGGCAAACCCGCCTTAGGCGTAGGCGCGGGCAATACTCCCGCGATAATAGACGAAAGCGCCGATATACTTCTCGCGGTAAGCTCCATAATCCATTCAAAGACCTTTGACAACGGAATGATCTGCGCTTCCGAGCAGTCGGTAATCGTTGATGAGAAGATTTACGACAAAGTAAAAAAAGAATTTGCCGCAAGAGGATGCTATATTCTTAAGGGCAAAGAGACAGACAAAGTAAGAAAGACAATAATTATAAACGGCGCGTTAAACGCTAAAATAGTAGGGCAGAGCGCGTATAAAATAGCAAAGCTTGCAGGCGTAGACGTACCCGAGAGTACAAAAGTTTTAATCGGTGAAGTGGAATCTGTAGAACTTTCTGAAGAATTTGCTCACGAAAAGCTTTCGCCCGTGCTTGCGATGTACAAAGCGAAAAATTTTGAAGACGCTCTTTCAAAAGCCGAAAGGCTCATAGCCGACGGCGGCTACGGCCATACATCTTCCGTATATCTAAACGTTAACACGGCTAAAGATAAGCTTGACGAATTTTCCGCGAGGATGAAGACCTGCCGCATACTTGTAAATACGCCTTCTTCGCACGGCGGTATCGGCGACTTGTATAACTTTAAGCTCGCGCCTTCGCTCACGCTCGGCTGCGGTTCATGGGGCGGCAACTCGGTATCGGAAAATGTCGGCGTAAAACACTTGCTGAATGTAAAAACTGTCGCCGAAAGGAGAGAAAATATGCTTTGGTTCAGGGCTCCCGAAAAGGTTTATATTAAAAAGGGTTGTCTGCCTGTCGCACTTGACGAATTGAAAAACGTTATGAACAAAAAGAGGGCGTTTATTGTAACCGACAATTTTTTATATAAGAGCGGTTTTACAAAATGCATAACGGATAAACTTGACGAAATGGGTATCGCTCACGAAACGTTCTTCGATGTAGAGCCCGACCCTACGCTCGCCTGCGCGATAGAAGGGGCAAAGCAGATGACGGCTTTCGTACCCGATACAATTATCGCCCTCGGCGGCGGCTCCGCGATGGACGCAGGCAAAATTATGTGGGTGCTTTACGAACACCCCGAAGCCGACTTTATGGATATGGCTATGCGGTTTATAGATATCCGCAAAAGGGTATATACCTTCCCTAAAATGGGAGAAAAAGCCTACTTTATCGCCATTCCTACCTCGGCGGGCACTGGTTCTGAAGTTACGCCTTTCGCAGTAATTACCGACGAAAAGACGGGAGTAAAATATCCTCTCGCAGATTACGAGCTCATGCCCGATATGGCGATTGTGGATGCCGACCTTCATATGTCCGCCCCTAAGGGTCTTACGGCGGCCTCCGGCATAGACGCCGTAACTCACGCTCTGGAAGCTTACGCCTCGGTAATGGCTACAGATTATACCGACGGACTGGCGATCCAGGCGTTGAAAATTATCTTCAAATATCTTCCCGATGCGTATAACAACGGGCAGACCGACGTTGTGGCGAGGGAAAAGATGGCCAACGCCGCGACTATGGCGGGCATGGCATTCGCCAACGCCTTCCTCGGCGTATGTCACTCCATGGCTCATAAACTTGGAGCGTTCCATCATCTGCCTCACGGCATAGCAAACGCCCTGATGATTGACGAAGTTTTGCGTTATAACGCGGCGGAAGCCCCCGCAAAGATGGGCACTTTCAGCCAGTACGACCATCCTAAGACGTTGAGGCGTTACGCCGAAGTCGCCGAAGCGTTAGGCATAGGCGGCAAAGACGACAGCGAAAAGCTTGAAAATCTTATTTCTGCTATAGACGAACTCAAGGAAAAAGTTGGCATCAAGAAGACTATAAAGGACTACGGCATAGATGAGCAGGACTTCCTTGCGCGGCTTGACGATATGACCGAGCAGGCGTTTGACGATCAATGCACAGGGGCTAACCCGAGATATCCGCTTATGAGCGAGATTAAGCAAATGTATTTAAATGCCTATTACGGTAAAAATTAAGGAGGAAAATATAATGAGCGACGAATTATTGCTTGTAGAAAGACCAGGCAAAAAGATTTACAGGGATGGCGACAATCTTGTAAAAACTTTTGACAAAGAGTATTCCAAAGCCGATATTTTAAATGAAGCTTTGAACAATGCGAGGGTAGAGGAAACAGACCTTGATATGCCTCACATCAAAGCCGTCTCTGTTGTCGACGGCTGCTGGTCTATAACCATGAACTATATAGAGGGCGCAACTTTAGAGCAGCTTATGGCAGAAAATCCTGAAAAGGAAGACGAGTATCTTGATCTTTTTGTAAGCCTTCAGATGACGGTACACTCAAAGAGAGTGCCTATGCTCAATATGCTTACCGAAAAAATGCAGAGAAAAATTTCTGCGGCTGACCTTGATGCGACGGCAAGATACGACCTCCATACTCGTTTAAGCGGAATGAAGAGGCATTTTAAGCTTTGCCACGGCGACTTTAACCCGAGCAACGTAATTATAGGCGAAGACGGCAAGCCCTATATCATCGACTGGGCTCACGCGACTCAGGGCAACGCCGCGGCAGACGTAGCCCGTACATACCTTTTGTTCTATCTGCAGGGCAAGGGCGATTTAGGCGACAAATACCTAAAACTCTACTGCAAAAAGAGTGATACGGCCATTCAGTACGTCCAGAAATGGATACCTATCGTCGCGGCGTCCCGCCTTGTTAAAGCTCCCGAAGAGGAAAAAGAATTTTTGCATAAGTGGATAAACGTAGTAGACTACGAATAACCATCAATTAAATTAATACGGCTTGCAAGAAATTTGCAAGCCATATTTTGTTGAAATTTGTTGTTGCATTATGATATAATAAATATTATGAATAAATTGACGTGTTTTACAGCAGTTGAATTTCCCGACGACCCTAACGTTGCGGGTATTTGTTATTGGTACGCCTGTCCGTTTGAAGACGCAGAAGTCGGCGATAACGTAATCGCCCCTTTAGGCAGGCACAACAATACGCAAAAAGGGGTTATAAGGGAAGTAAGATGGACGGACGAATTTGACGCGCCCTTTCCTATGTATATGATAAAATACGTCAGACAGCTTATAAAGGAACAGAAGGAGTTATAATGTATAAAATAGTAAAAAAGCAGGCTCTTAATTCTACCGTCACCATGATGGATATCTACGCCCCTATGGTTGCAAAAAAGGCAGAACCCGGCCAGTTTATCATTTTAAGGGTAGATGAAAACGGGGAGAGGATTCCCCTTACCGTGGCAGGTTACGACCGCGCAGCCGGCACAGTAAAAATAATTTTCCAGATAGTCGGCGCTACGACTATGCTTTTAAATCAGAAAAACGAAGGGGAATACATATCCGATTTTTGCGGTCCTTTAGGCTGCGCCACAGAGGTTGAAGGGCTTAAAAAGGTCTGCATTGTAGGCGGCGGCGTAGGTTGCGCAATAGCTTTGCCCGTCGCACAGAAACTGCACGAACTCGGCTGCGAAGTCCATTCCATAATAGGATTCAGAAACAAAGATTTGCTCATTCTTGAAAAGGAATTTGCCGCTTGCAGCGATAAATTTACCGTGATGACCGACGACGGCAGTTACGGGCGCCAGGGCGTTGTGACTTTGCCTTTAAAGGAAGCTTTGGAAAACGGCGAAAAGTACGATAAAGTTATTACGATCGGCCCTTTGATTATGATGAAGTTCGTCGTTGCGACAACAAAGCCCTACAATGTGCCTACCGTAGTTTCCATGAACCCTATAATGATAGATGGCACGGGCATGTGCGGCGGCTGCAGGCTTACCGTAGGCGGCAAAACCAAGTTCGCCTGCGTAGACGGCCCCGACTTTGACGGTTTTGAAGTGGATTTTGACGAAGCGATGGAACGCTCGAGAATGTATGTGGATTTTGAAGCGAGAGAAAGAGAGGCTACCTGTAACCTCTTTAAAAAGGAGGTAAAGTAATGGCTGTACAACCTTTAAAACACGAGATGCCCGTTCAGAAACCTGAAGTAAGGGCAAAAAACTTTGAAGAAGTTGCCTTAGGCTATACCGAAGAAGTGGCTGTAGATGAGGCAAACAGATGCTTAAATTGCAAAAACAAGCCCTGCGTGCAGGGTTGCCCCGTAAATATTTCTATACCTGAATTTATATCCAAAGTAAAGGAAAGGGATTATGAAGGGGCTTATGACGTAATTTCACAGAGTTCGTCTCTGCCCGCCGTCTGCGGCAGGGTTTGCCCTCAGGAAACTCAGTGCGAATCAAAATGCACCCTCGGAATAAAATTCCAGCCCGTAGGCATAGGCAGATTAGAGCGTTTTGTCGCCGATTACCACAACGCAAACTTTACAGGCGAACCTGTTTTGCCTCAAAGCAACGGGCATAGGGTTGCAGTAATAGGTTCGGGCCCTTCCGGCCTCACTTGCGCGGGCGACCTAGCCAAAAAGGGCTATAAAGTTACCATTTTCGAAGCTTTGCACCTTGCGGGCGGCGTACTTGTATACGGTATACCCGAATTCAGACTTCCTAAAAGCATTGTTCAAAAGGAAGTTGACGCATTAAAAAAATACGGCGTGGACGTGCAGACTAACGTTGTCGTCGGTAAAACCATTACCATTGACGAACTGTTTGAAGACGGCTATGAGGCCGTTTTCGTAGGCTCAGGCGCAGGGCTTCCCCGTTTTATGAGTATCCCCGGCGAAAGTTTAAAGGGCGTTTACTCGGCCAACGAATTTTTGACGAGAAGCAACCTTATGAAGGCCTATAAAGACAGCTCATCTACGCCTATAATGCACGCAAAGCGAGTGGCGGTAGTAGGCGGAGGCAACGTCGCTATGGATGCCGCCCGTACGGCTTTAAGGCTCGGGGCTGAGAGCGTACATATAGTATACCGCAGGTCTATGGAAGAACTTCCCGCCCGTAAAGAGGAGGTTGAACACGCCGAAGAAGAGGGCATTATCTTTGATATTTTGCGTAACCCCGTAGAGATTTTAGGTTACCACAATTCCGACGACAGGAGAGATCCAAAAAACGGCTTTGTAACTGGCATAAAAGTTATTAAATGCGAACTCGGCGAACCTGACGAAAAGGGCAGAAGACGCCCCGTAGAAATCCCCGGAAGCGAGTACGTTATAGACGTAGACTGCGTAATAATGGCGATCGGCACCAGCCCTAACCCGCTCATTAAAAATACTACCAAGGGCCTTGAAGTAAACAGGCACGGCGGAATTATTGTAAACGAGGAGACGGGAGCAACCTCAAAGCTGGGCGTTTTCGCAGGCGGCGACGCAGTAACGGGAGCCGCAACTGTAATTTTAGCGATGGGCGCCGGCAAAACTGCCGCAAAAGCCATTGACGAATATTTATCAAAGTAATCAGACAATATAATATTGTTCCGCCCGCTTAATGCGGGCGGTTTTACAGGAGTAATATGCAGATTGCGGAAATTGTTTTACAGGCAGAAGAAATTGCCGTTTACAACGACGGCGCGCAGGCAATTTACAAAAACGGGGAAGAGAAGTTCAACAGAATAACTTGCGTCTGGCAAAATATGTTATCTTCCGCAAGGCTTATGCCCGCCTTTGGCGTCAGCATAGACAATCTTACTCGCGAGGCGATGAAAACGGGAGTGTGGATAGAGTTTTTGTTTTCGAAAGAGTACGTTATAAACGAGCTGCCGTTCGAAAAATTGCTTGTACAGGCGGTAAAAGATTATACTGGCTTTAACATCAACCGCTGCTTTGACGGAGGATATAACGGCAGATGCTTTTATATCAACCTGAACGGTAAAGATATGTCTGAACTGTACAATATTTTAATAAATGAGTAGTATTATGTCAGACATAATATTATAAAAATTGAAGAAAAATGACCGATTTATCATAAAATCGGTCATTTTGTTATTTATCATTCATTTCAGTTAAAATACTGAGAACTGCCTGTTGCGTCCGCTTCGGCGCCGCCCTGAAGGAGCGCAATAGCCGTATTTCTTCTTCATTCAAGTTGCTTTCGCTTATGTTTTCTATCTGTAAAAGCTCGTCAGCGCTTATTCCGAAGTACTTGCAAAGCGTTTTGATGGAGTTATAGTCTGGCAATCGACCTGCTTTTATCCAACCGTTTATTGTAGTAGTCGGAATACCTG
>JAJPXK010000029.1 GCA_021205485.1 Clostridia bacterium
CAAACGGCTCCGCCTGCAGCTCAACCTTTCGCAGGCTGAACTCGCCGACAGGTGCGAGCTTACAAAGGGATACATTTCTCAGCTTGAAAACGACGTTACTTCGCCGTCTATTGCCACGCTTTGCGATATCCTTGCGGCGTTAGGCACCGACCTCGCCGAGTTTTTTAAACGCGAGGACGACGAACGGATCGTATTCGGCGCCGACGACTTTATCGAAAAACGCCAGGACGGAATGTCGCTTAAATGGATTATCCCTAACGCGCAGAAGAATATTATGGAACCTGTGATGGTTGAACTTCTCGCGGGGGCGGAATCGGGCGAAGACACCCCTCACGAAGGCGAGGAGTTCGGCTACGTCACCGAAGGCAAAATCCGCATAACGCTTGACAAAAAGACCTATATCTGCAAGCGGGGCGAAGCCTTTTACTACAAAGCCAGCGTGCCGCATAAAATTTCTAACGCGGGCAAGACAACGGCAAAATATTTATGGATATCATCGCCCCCTAATTTTTGATAAGGCGGCCTGGCCTGAATAACTTTTTAAGGAGATTTGCAATGAATGCTGCAAGCAACAACATCATAGAGCTTATAGACGTATGCAAACAGTTTGACGACACTATAGCCGTAGAACACTTTAACCTTACCGTGCAAAAAGGCGAATTTGTAACGTTTTTAGGCCCTTCCGGCTGCGGTAAAACCACTACCCTCCGCATGATTGCGGGATTTGACCTTCCTACTTCGGGAAAAATCCTTTTAAACGGCAAGGACATAAGCAACCTGCCGCCTAATAAGCGTCCCGTAAACACAGTATTCCAGCGTTACGCCCTGTTCCCTCACCTGAATGTTTACGAAAACATAGCGTTCGGCCTGCGCCTTAAAAAGACGCCTGTTTCGATAAAAAACAAAAAGGGTGAAACGGCGGTAAAAAACGTACACCTTTCCAAAGAGGAAATAGACGAAAAGGTAAAGCACGTTCTGGATATCGTTGATCTTGCGGGATTTGAAAAAAGAAGCGTTTCTACCCTCTCGGGCGGGCAGCAGCAGAGGGTCGCCATAGCGAGGGCCATAGTAAACGAGCCTGAAATTCTCCTTTTGGACGAACCTTTAGGCGCGCTGGACCTTAAAATGCGTAAAGAAATGCAGATAGAATTAAAGGAAATGCACAGAAAGCTTGGCATTACCTTTATTTACGTTACGCACGACCAGGAAGAAGCCCTTACGATGAGCGACAAAGTTGTTGTTATAAACGACGGCGAAATACAGCAGATAGGCACCCCTACCGACATTTACAACGAGCCGATAAACACATTCGTAGCCGACTTTATAGGCGAAAGCAATATCTTCAACGGCGTTATGGTGGATAAATTAAAGGTTAAATTCTGCGGCGCGGCGTTCGACTGCCTTGACGACTTTGAAACAAACCAGTTTGTAGACGTAGTAGTCCGCCCCGAGGATATAAAAATTTGCTCGCCCGAAGAGGGCCAGCTTAAGGGCACCGTAATTTCCACCGTATTTAAAGGCGTCCACTACGAAATCGCCGTACAGGTAGGCAAGTATGAAATTGTTATACAGTCTACCTCTAACGCTCAGACGGGGGCTAAAATAGGTATGCGGATTGACCCCGACGGCATCCATATAATGAATAAAGTCTACACCGTAAACAGCTACGACGGCGTAATAACAAAAAACAATACGGTAAAATTCGGCGACGGCGAATTTGCCTGCGACGTTACCTCGCTGTACAGCGGCTCTCATCTTGACGAAGAGGGCTACCTTATAACGGCCGAAGGCGAAAAAATTGACCTTACGGGCGTTGAAGTCAACGTTGAGGTTGACGTGCACGACATTACGATGAGCGACGACAGCGAAGAAGGCGGAGCCGAAGGCAAGATAATTTCTATGATCTATAAGGGCGACCACTACCGCTATATCGTGCGTACAGAAGAAAACGAAGAAGATTACATTCTCGCCTGCGAAGATTTATGGAACATAGGCGACAGCGTAAGCCTTATTATCCCCGAAGACAAGATAAAACTGAGTTTTAAGGTTCAGGGTGATAAAAAATGACAAAAATTCGCTTCAACCGCAAACAACTGTGCATACCGTACGCGGCGTTTCTCATTCTGTTTGTCATAGCCCCCTTATTGGTTATAATTTACTACGCCTTTACCGACGGAACGGGACAGTTCACTTTTTCTAACCTGACGGGGTTCTTTTCCAACACAAACACCTTAGGCACCCTGGTTTACAGCTTCGCCATAGCCATAGTTACCACGCTCGTGTGCCTTGTTATAGCGTACCCCGTTTCGTACATTCTCGCAAAGAGCAAAATAAAGAAAAAGTACGTGCTTTTAATGCTCTTTATTATGCCTATGTGGATAAACTTTACCCTGCGAATTACGGCGCTTAAAGAAATTCTTACGGCTATAGAGGGAAATATTTCTATGTACCCTTTCCTCAACACCGTAATAGGCATGACGTACGATTTTCTTCCGTTTATGATTTTGCCCCTTTACAACTCTTTAAGCAAGCTTGACAACAGCTTGTCTGAGGCCGCCGCCGACCTCGGCGCCAACGGCTTTACAGTATTTATGAGGGTTACCCTTCCCCTGTCGGTGCCGGGGATAATTTCCGGCGTGACGATGGTGCTTTTGCCCTCTATGACAAACTACGTTGTTTTAGATATGCTCTACAACAGCACTTACATTATGGGCAGCCTTATCGGAAGCTACTTCAGCGCTTACGACTGGAACAACGGGTCTATGATTTCGCTCATTCTGCTCGTTATAATATTTATCGTAACGCTTGTTACAAACAGATTCAGCGACGACGATTCCGCAAGGAGGACGGCATTATGAAAATTGCAAAAAAGATATGTATCGTCCTGTTCCTCGCCGTTGTGCTCGCATTTATATATGTACCTATCCTCCTGCTCGCCGTATACAGTTTTACCGACGCGACGATGGTCGGAGGTGCGATAAGCGGATTTTCGTTTGCCAATTACGCTACACTGTTTGAAGATTCCGAACTGAGGAATATGATTATCGGAACGATAATCCTCGCATTCGGTTCGGCTCTGCTTTCCACCATTTTAGGCACCTTAGGCGCCATAGGGGCGTTTTATTGCAAAAAGACGCCGAGGCACCTTATAAATTACGCCAACCAGATTCCCGTAGTCAACGCCGACGTTGTAACAGGCTTTTCGGTATGCGTGCTGCTTATAGTTATGTTCGGCGTAAGCAAAGATACTTATATTCCCCTTATTATCGGCCACACCGTGCTTTGCTCTCCGTTTGTATACCTTTCGGTAATGCCAAAACTTAAACAGATGGACAACAACTTATACGAAGCCGCCTTAGATTTAGGGGCCACCCCTTCGCAGGCTCTTTTCAAAGTGGTTATTCCGCAACTTTTGTCCGGAATTTTATCCGGCTTTATGCTGGCCGTAACGTTGTCGCTTGACGACTACTTTATAACCACATATACAAAGCCCTCTACCTTTAACACGATAAGCACATACGTTGTAAACGCCACAAAGGGAAGCCAGACAGAGATAAAGACGGCTTTATGGGCTCTGTCTACAGTGATTTTTATCATTGTAGTTGTTGTAGTCATTCTTATGAACGTACTTTCCAAACGTAAAGCCAAGGAGGCGCGCGACATATGAGCAAAAAAATAAAAATAGCCGCAACGGCAGTCGCAGCCGCCTGTCTCTTATGTATGGTACCCTTTTCGGGCTGTTCCGAAACCGAAGACACCGTAACGCTGCGAGTCGCCAACTGGGAAGAATATATCGACCTCGGCGGCTGGGACGAAGATGAAGTTATAGACCTTGACGGCGAAGAAATTTTCGGCGAAAACAGCGTTGTAGACGACTTTGCGGAATGGTTCAATTCGCAGGACTATGGCTTTAAAGTAAAAGTTGAGTACTCCACCTTCGGCACCAACGAAGATTTATACAACCAGCTCAATTTAGGCGACGTTTACGACCTTGTCTGCCCTTCCGAATATATGATAATGAAACTTATGAAGGAAGGCAAACTGCTGAAGTACTCCGATGAGTTTAAAAAAGAGTCCGTTGAAGGCAATTACTATACACAAGGCGTTTCTGACTATATAATAGAATCTATAAGCGATATAGGCGATTACGACCTTACCGAATACGCCGCCTGCTATATGTGGGGCACCACGGGACTTGTTTATAACCATGACGAAGTAAACGAAGATGATGTAAGCACATGGTCTATACTTACCAATACCGACTACGAAAAGGCCGTTACCGTAAAAGATAACGTGCGGGACGCCTATTTCGCGGCGCTTTCCATTCACTATGCGGAGGAGCTTGACGCGATTAACGCCGACTCCTCGATGACCGAGGACGAGAAAACCGAGGCGAGAAGCCAGCTTTTAAACGCTACCGACGACGAAACCATCGCCGCCGCGGAAGATATTTTAAAGGACATAAAAGAAAATGTGTACTCCTTTGAAACAGACAGCGGCAAGTCTGATATGGTTACGGGCAAGGTGCTAGCTAACTTCCAGTGGTCCGGCGACGCCGTATACATTATGGACGAAGCCGACGCCGCGGCAGAGGAGAGCGAAGACGGAACCGAACTGTGGTTTTCCGTTCCCGACGAAAGCACCAATCTGTGGTTTGACGGCTGGGTTATGCTTAAAGACGGAATTGACGGAAACGCAAACAGACAGACCGCCGCAGAAGCGTTTGTCAATTTTATCTCCCGCCCCGATATAGCCGTAAGAAATATGTACTATATCGGCTACACCTCCTCTATCGCGGACGAAATGGTATTTGACTACTTTGACTGGTGTTACGGTGTAGTCACCGATAAAAGCGACGAAGATTATTACGAATTTGAAAACATATACGTATACGACGTAAGCTATTTCTTCGGCGACGACAGCTATATTTATATTGATATGGACACCATTTCGGTAGACGGGGCTGCCGTCACCTACGCCTACTCAAACGACGAATACGTATCCGGATACACCGTTTACGAAGGCGGAACGATAAGTTCGGGCAGACAGGTGTTTGCGCAGTACCCTACCACCGAGGTGATTGAACGGAGCGTAATAATGCAGGACTTCGGCGACGACCTCGCTGCGATAAACCAGATGTGGATAAACGTAAGATGCCTTGACATAACCGACATAAGCGTAACCATTGTAGTTGTTGTTGCGATAGTTATTGCAGCAATCGTCGCGGCGATATGCCTCTATAGGTTCAGATACAAATTATTCTACAAAAAACGCCGCAAAACAGCGTAAAAGATAAAATACCTGCCTGAAAAAAGGCAGGTATTTTTATATCAGGCTGTAATACAGGGCCACAATGCTTTGCGTTGTTTCGCCGTAGCTTTTTGTACCGCTTGAAACACCGTTTGATTTTAAAAATAAATCATTGAAAAAGGATGATAAATCGTCGAGCCAGCCTTCGTACTTTGCAAAATGCGACGAGGCGTTTGAGTATTCCGTACGGCTTTGTTTGTTTATACTGTAATATAGCTCGCTTTGATAATCGCCCGAATTGTTTACAAGGTTTAATGCCGCATACATAAGTCCGCTGTAGCTTATGTATGCGTCGTCAGAGCATATACAAACAACGTACGCCGCTATATTGGCCTCGCCCTCTACCGCGACCCCTTTCGCGTGAGCCATTTCGTGAGCCATCGTAACGGGAAACTGATAAGAGGGAATGTTTATGTTGACGTTGGATTCGGCGTAAAAAGGAAAATAAATGCCCGTAATGCCGAGGTAACTCATCGCCACGGATAAAGCCACCCTTTTAGGGTTTACGTCGTAAGACGAAAAATAGGAACCGCCTATTTTATCATATTCGTCGTTTAAAATTACTGCCGTTTCGCTGAAAGTATGCGTCGCTACAACATCGCCGTTTTCGTCACGTTCAAGTTTGGCGGAAACCTCGTTGAGCCTTTCTATAAAATAATTTGCAGCCGCATAAACATCTTCTTCCGTGACGGCGTTAATTTCTAGCCCTAAAGCCGAATTAACCGACCGCCTGTTATAAAGAGGGGCGTATAAAAGGCCAAAGGCAAGCAACACACAAAGGACGACTACCGCCAGACGGTAAAGCCATAAAACAAAGCGGCGGAACTTCTTTTTACATAGAAAAATAATTTCAATAACTGCAAAGGATACGCCACAAAAAATGAGCAGCGCCGCCGTAACTTCGTAAAAAGAAATCGGAACAGGGTTTGTTATGCGATTTATGATGAAGCTTAAAAATCGGGTGACTCCCCTTGCGTAAACATACTCGGCAAAGACGGGTATATCCGCAAAAAGATAGACTACGCATACGCAAAGCAAAAGCCAAGCTATAGTTTTACCCCTGCTTTTACGCTTCTTTTTTATAAGCGGTAACATAAATTCATTATATCACAATTTTTACGTTTTTGAATAGTTTCTGCCCGATTTTTATCGAAATTTATCATTTTTAAGCGATTTATATAGTACTATGCGTGATATAATCGCTCTGAAACCATGTGTTTTAAATTGCATTTATCGCCTCCCCTCGATTCCCGCATTGCTCGTTATAAAAATTCCTCTGGCCGACTACTGTCGGCCAGAGGAATTTGGTACTCCCGGCGGGAATCGAACCCACAACGGCCCCTTAGGAGGGGGCTGTTATATCCATTTAACTACGGAAGCATTATTTATCTGCAACATTAATAT
>JAJPXK010000159.1 GCA_021205485.1 Clostridia bacterium
TATAAGTGAGAGCCTTTTAATAAATGATAGTAATTTTTTGCTTAAAATAAGATCTACTAATTGTGGATATATTGCCTATTACGCAAGATTATTAATTGATAAGAATGGAAACAAAACTTATATCGAAGAAGGTTCGGATGTCATTTATATAGATACGTCCGATGGCTTCAGTTTTATGTACGAAGACGGCTCTTATAAGTTGATTGCGTATTTGGGTACAGAAGATACCGTTATTTTACCCGAATCTATAAATGGCAGCCTATATACTGTCTATTGTTTGCTTGGCGTAAAAAACGTAATTATTCCAGATACGTTCACTAAAATTGACGACGATGCTTTCCATTTTTGCACTACTTTAGAAAGTATTGTAATTCCTGATAGTGTAACATATATAGGGGACTTTGCGTTTACCCTATGTAGCCGTTTGACGGGAATAAAAATACCAAGCGGCGTGAATTACATAGGGCAGGATGCCTTTAACGGGTGCAGTAGTATAACGAGTATAGAAATACCAGATGATGTAACGGTTATTCAATCTTATACATTTTATAATTGTAACAGCCTAAGCCGAGTAACTATAGGAAAAAATAGTCAATTGACGAGTATAGGATCTGTATCGTTTGCAGGTTGCTGTAACTTAACAAATATTTTTATTCCGAAATATGTTAATTCAATTGAGGCAAGCGCTTTTAACGATACGGGCGTTAAAAAAATAATAGTTTCTGAAGATAATGTATATTTTTCATCATCAAACGGAATTTTATATGACAAGGAAAAGACGCAAATAGTGTTTGTTTTGGATACGGTAACTTCTGTTATTATTCCTAATACGGTAACGAACATTTCTTCTGCCTTTTACAATTGTTCAAATATCGTTTCTGTTACTTTTGAAGAAGGCAGCGCCATTACTACTATTGGTGCTTTTGCGTTTTATGGATGTAGCAGTTTGACCGAAATAGTAATACCTGATAGCGTAACATGTATTGAACATTCCGCATTTTTTGACTGCAACAGCTTAACGAGTTTGGTGATACCGAGCAGAGTGACAAGTATTGGTAACTCATATACATTTAGTTATTGCAGTAGCTTAACGAATATAGTATTTGAAAATGATAGCCAGGTAACGAGTATCGGAAACTCTCTTTTTGAGGGGTGCGATAGTTTAATCAGTATTGTAATTCCAAACGGAGTAACCAGTATCGGAAGTCAGGCTTTTTATAATTGCAGTAACTTGAAAAGTGTAATGTTTGAAGAAAATAGTTGTCTGGAGACTATTGGAAACTCAGCATTTGCAGGATGTATAAGTTTAATTAGCATAGAAATACCGTATGCGGTAACAACCATAGATGTGCATGCGTTTAACGGTTGTAGTAGCCTGTCGAGCGTGGTTATGCATAGTAGCGTAACAAGTATTGGCGGTTCGGCATTCAGGGGATGCAGTAGTTTAATAAGTATCGAGTTGCCTGACGAAATAACTTGTCTGGAAACAAATACGTTTTGCGATTGCAGTAGTTTGGTAAGCGTAACATTCGGGGAGAATAGTCAATTATCGTGTATCGATGAGAGTGTCTTTTGTAATTGCGGTAATTTAACTGACATAGAAATCCCTGTCGGAGTAACAAGTATAGGAAGTTATGCATTTTATCAATGTATATATTTAACCAGCATAGAAATTCCTGCCAACGTCACAAGTATAGACACCTCTGCTTTTTATGGTTGCAGTAGTTTATATTTTGTGGTGAATCATAGTGATTTAAAGTTAACGATAGGCTCTTTAGACAACGGCCGTGTTGCTTATTTTGCTAAATTATTAATTGACAAGGATGGAAACAAGACTTATTTGGATGAAGAGTCGGGTTTTGAATTTATTGATACCTCAGACGGCTTCAGGTTTATATATGATAGTGGAACATACACTCTTATTTCTTATTTAGGAGATGAAGATACTGTAATATTCCCGGAAGATATAAATGGTAATGCTTATACGATTTATCATATGCGCGGGGTGAAAAACATAATTATCCCTGCAACTTTTACGACTGTGGATGATTATGCGTTTTTCGGATGCGCTACGTTAGAAAGCATTATTTTGCATGATGGCATAAGCGACATTGGAGAGTATGCGTTCTACGGGTGTAGCAGCTTAAAAAGTATAGATATACCGAAAAACTTAACAAGTATAAATAAATACGTGTTTTATGAGTGTAGCAGTTTAACAAGTATAGAAATACCTGATAGTGTAACAAGTATAGGAACTTGTGCGTTTGCATATTGTTATTCGCTTGCCAATATTACTTTACCGGAAGACATAACAAAAATCGGCGATGTTGCTTTTGTTGAGACGGCATTCTATAACGATAAAGACAACTGGACGGACGGATGTTTATATATCGGGAATTATCTTATAAGAGTAGATACTTCTGCAAAGTTTGCAGGAAGAGAAGGCGTAACATGCATAGCCAAAGGTGCATTCGCTGAATGTTATTATTTAACGCAGGTTACGTTATGCAATAATTTATCAGGAGATTCTTTATATTTTTTATCTTATCTAGAAACGCTTATTATCACCGCTATGCCTAATCCTGTGTATAGTTATTTTGGCACAGTCTCTTATATTCCTGAATCGTTGCAAACTATCGTCATTAAAAAAACTGCTAATGTTAAAAGCACAAAGGTATTTTCAAATATCACTGGTGTAACGATTTACGTTGAAGCATCAGAAGACGAAGTTTCGTGGGATACATATTATGAAGGTTGGAATAATGGAAACACTGTAATATATGGCGGCAACTATATTACGGTGGAATACTATGATAGCGACGGTGCGCTTATTTCAAATTTAATTTATCAAACTTCACAATTGATTCTCAGACCGTATGTATGCGATTACGTTTCAGATGCTTACAAATATACGTTTATTGGTTGGGATACCGATGGTGATGGCAATATTGATTTTATCCCGACAACGTCTGCTTCAAATATTACGGCAACTGCTTTATATTCTGTTGAATTGCGTTGTGTTACAGAAGGGCATAATCCAGGCGACAGTGAAAAAATTACCGAGGCAACTTGCACAACTGACGGCGTAAAAACCTATACTTGCGAATATTGCGGCGAAACATATACCGAAGTAATACCTGCAACGGGACATTATTATATAGCACAAGTAACATCTGCTACATGTACTGAGCAAGGCTATACAACATATACATGTAGTTATTGTGGCGATACGTATGTGGCTGATTATGTCGATGCATCAGGCCATACTTCAGGCGAAACCGTTATCGAAAACTACGTAGCGGCAACATGTACTTCGAATGGTTCATACGACCTTGTTGTATATTGTTCCGCCTGTGGTGAGGAATTAAGCCGTACAACGGTAGAAATGCCAGCAACGGGACATGACTATGTTGCAACAGTAACATCTGCTACATGTATCGAGCAAGGCTATACAACATATACATGTAGTTATTGCGACGATACGTATGTAGCTGATTATGTTGATGCGACAGGCCACACTTCAGGCGAAACCGTTATCGAAAACTACGTAGCGGCAACATGTACTTCGAATGGTTCATACGACCTTGTCGTATACTGTACAGTCTGCGGTGAGGAATTAAGCCGTACAACAGAAGTAATTCCCGCGACAGGGCATAACTATATAATATCGGATACTGTAGATCCGACATGTACCGAACAGGGATATACAGTATACACCTGTCAATATTGCGGAGATACATATACATCGGATTATGCAGAAGCTTCAGGTCATAGCTGGAATAGCGGAGAAATTACAACCGCGGCTACCTGTACAACGGATGGCGTTTTAACCTACACATGCGAGCATTGCGGCGAAACGCATACAGAATTAATTGCCGCGACGGGCCACACCGCAAGTGACTGGATAGTGGATTCTGAGGCTGGCGCAGGCGTTGAGGGTCACCGTCATATTGAATGTACCGAATGCGGAGAAATTCTTTACGAGGAGACTATTGCCGCGTTGCCAGGTGACAGCGGTACGACCGACAGCAGCACGGCCGACAGCGGTACTACTGACAGTAGTTCGGTTGACAGCAGTACGGCAGATAGCGGTACAGCAGATAGTAGCAGCGCTGACAGCGGTAGCGGTACGCAGAGCGGCAGTTCCTCAGGCGACAATAAAAAGAAGGGAGGCGGCTGCGGCGCCGTGATAGACTCCGATGGCGGAGGCAGCGGAGACTTAATGATTATAGCTGTATCAATGGTGGCTTTGTGCGCTGTTTACGCGTTGATTCGTCGCTACAAAAAGAAAGGTTAATAGTTAGCATTATAAATACCGGATAGCGTAGTGTATTCAGTACCATCTTTCGATTTTAAATATGAAATCAACTGTTTTGCGTAACAGGCTATAACACTATAATTTTCATGTACGATATTCTGCCTTTTTGCATTGTTGCATAAAAAGTAATACCCGCAGGGGACCTGCGGGTATTGCTTTTTGGAGTATGTAATTAAAAATTACAAAATTACATGGTATTAAGATAAGCTATTATTAACTTCTGTTATCCGTTACTATGTCGTTTACACTATAGTAATCGCCTTCTGTCGCATCTTCAGCCGTAGAAGTCAACGCTACATTACCAGAAATTGTTATAGTAACGTTTTTGTATAACGGCGTTGTTGCAACTGTATCGGTTTCATACAAGGCGTAAATGCCGCTATGGTGCTTGCAGAAAGGGCGCCTGTCATATCAACTACAAAACACTGTAAAATATCCGCCTTAAGCTGGTCTGTATCGTAACCGCCGAGAGCGGGGCTAATATGTAGGCGGACAGCGCATTCGTATTTTATGTAGGTTTGCGGTTTGGATACGGGCTTGACGTAGAGTTCAAGCCACGTTTGCAGCCATTGATTGTATTTCATTTTTTCCTCCGGATCGTTTTAGTTGTATTTTAACGCTTATGCGGGTATTTTTAGAAAGCATTTAAGGCAATGGCGAGTTCGCATAAAGCAAATGGCTGTAAAGGAATAATAACAATGATTTTTTCAAAGATATTCATAGTTTTTTTGACGTCTTTAATTAAATATAGGTAGAATAAAGTTAAAAGGGGCAATTCGAATCGAATTGCCCTTTTTTTTGTTGTAATTATATTTTTCGTTCATTCACACGCATTATCGTCCATTTTATATTCGATTATGGACGATGCTATTTTCGGCGAAAGCAGCGTAGCTTATGCCCCTCACACAAACTGTCAAGTCCTCTCTTAAAGCACGCAAAAACAGGAGACGGTTGCCTCCTGTTTTCTGGTGCTTGTGATCGGACTTGAACCGATACGGTATCGCTACCGAGGGATTTTAAGGCAGATGCGCCGAAAAATCAGCATTTTGAAAAACACTAAAAACGAGGCTTTTTAAGCCAAAAACCGCTCAAAAAGCCTCAAAATTAGATATTTCTGTTTGCCCCGTTTTTGTTAGAATCAGTCAACTTCCCAAAATTTCCCAATGCTTTTCACAGCTTTTCGCAATTTTTAAAACGGTGTTTTACCGCAAAATCGCGTTTTTTAAGCCGATATTTTAATGAATTTGATTTCACAGAAATCGGACTCATTATGTCCCTGCAAAAAAATCAAGGGAATAATCGCCTGATTTGGCAAATTTTTCAAGGGAATAACCTATAAATTGATTTTTTACTTAATAACCTTCCAATAGCCCGACCTGTTTGATCCTATACGCTCTATATAACCTCTTTCTTTCAGTTTGTTTATTGCACGAATAACAGTAGGTCGCGATTTATTTACATCATTCATTATTTCCGCTATTGTTATCATATAATTGCCCTTAATACATTTATAAACACGATTTTCAGTACTTTTTAAAATATCATTGGTATCATAATCGGTATCATGTTTAATTTTATCCGCAACTTTGGGGTCATCTATAATTTCCTGCGCCTCTTTGTTATACATAAATTTTACGGAGAGAAAGTGCTCGGAAATATCAAAAATATCTTTCGGGTACTGCTGTAATATTTTCTTCATACCCGTGCCAAGCTGCTCGCTCATATCAAGGTCAGAGAAAATTCTCATAAGCTCTTTATTACGCGGTAATGACCTGCCTGCAAAGAACTCATCGGTTGAAAGTCCTGTAGGCAAACCGCCCGACGAAACAACCTCGATTCTGTCGGCATAAATTTCAAAGACGGGGTACGCGCCGTTGATATAGTCATTATGAATAAAAGCGTTCAGCACGGCTTCACGCAAGGCGTCTTCATCTATAAGCGATATTTCACGGCGCTGGGCTTCACTACCAACGCGAACAACCGTTGAATTGGCAACTTTCAGCCTGTCTAATACATTTTTTGCCGATTTTATAAGGCAACACCTGCCGTACTCGTTACGCTCCAAAATATCCAGCTTTTCCGTACCGTTAAAGCGCGCCACCTTTATAGAAGTGCCGTTATTATCCGCCAACAGATAGGCGGCATAATTATACTTACCGTCGGTAGTGAATAAATCAAGATTTTGCAGGAAATAGTCGCCCGTTACGTCAACACCCGTTTCTTCATAAAATATTTTCAGTTGCGTAAACGTAAGCGACTGATTTGGCGAAACAACATTGTGGAGAGTATGCTGTACACGACGGGAGAACAGGTCGTCAATTTTGTTTTGCGGCATCTGCGTCGTCTG
>JAJPXK010000112.1 GCA_021205485.1 Clostridia bacterium
TGTACAGCCCGAGGGTATAACTTTCCGCCTCAAGCCCGTCAAAAAAGCAACACAGGTCGGCGATTACTGCGAAGGCGAAACTCACTGCGAGCAGCCGCAACAGGTTTTTGCAAAAAACATCCTGCCTGTACGCCTCGTACTCCACCTCGGGCGTAACCGTATCTCTTTTGTGACTGTATCTGCCGTAAAGGCTTTCGTACAGCCTGCCGCCGAGCTTATAGTCGGGCAAGCCGCTTTCAACGGCTTTTTCGTAGGGCGGAGTTTTATCCAGCCAGCGCTTTGTGTTGCGGACAAGCAAAAAACTGAACGCAACGGCGGCACCGCAATCCAGAACCAGCAGTACGTCTAAAACATAAGATAAATTTTGCAAGGCAGTGTAATTTCCCCTATTTTGTCATTTCGCCATATTTATTATTAAAAATAAGGCAAGAAATGCTTTGCCAGTCTCCTGACAAAGACGGCAAAATTGAAGTTATTTGGTCGTTTTACGCTTTGCGGCGAGCTTTGCGGGCTTTTCTGCGTCAGATTCCGAAGACGCCTTGGCCTTTTCAGGTTCGGGCACTTTAGGCACGTGAACGTTGTCGCTCTTCGCGTCTTTATGCTCCTTGGCGACGCGGCTGCGCACCTTCTTTTCTTCGGCGAGCTCCTCTTCGGTGCTTTCGTGGAAAGGCACTTCGAAAATCATAGACTCGAACGGGCGGAGGTTGAATACCAGCCTGTACGGCCTGCCGTCGCACTCCTTCTTTACCGCCGTAACGTTCAAAGGCTCGTCCTCGGCGTAAGTGGTGAATATACGCTTGTACTCGCCCGAAACAGGTACGCCTATCTCTACGGGTTCCCTGAATACAGGGGCGAAGTTGCATATAAATACCAGCGCGTTGTTGTAGTTCCAGGGGTTGCGCCTTATAAAGCTGAATATATTCCTTAAATAGTCGCCGCTGTTTATCCACTCGAATACGTTTTTCCTGCCCGTATCGTTGTACAATACGGGGTATTTTGTGTAGATATGCAGAAGCGAACGGTAGCAGTTCATTATATCCCTATGGCCCGTGTCGTCGCAGAGGTGCCACTGCAGCTCGCCCTTATAATCCCACTCGGCTTCCTGCCCGAAATCCTGGCCCATAAACAGCAGTTTTTTGCCCGGGTGGCCCATCATCATGGTGTACACCGTCTTTAAACTGCCTATTTTGTCAAGGTGGTTTCCGCTCATCTTGTTGAACATCGTGCCCTTGCCGTGGACGACCTCGTCGTGAGAGAGAACGAGAATGTAATTTTCATCGAACACGTAATCGAACGTGGACGTCATAAGGTGGTGCTTGTAACGCCTGAATACGGGGTCTTCGTTGTAATAACGTATGGTGTCGTTCATCCAGCCCATATCCCATTTGAGGCCGAAGCCGAGCCCGTCGTTCTTCGCGGGGGCTGTTACGCCCGATACTATGCTTGAATCTTCTGCTATGATAAAGGCGTCGGTACGCTGGCGAAGCACGGTGTTGAGGTGACGGAAGAAGGCGAAACTTTCCATATTGAAGTCGGTGCCGTACTGGTTAGGCCTCCACTGCTCCCTGCCGAAGCTGTTGTACAGCATAGCCGCGACGGCGTCCGCCCTGAGGGCGTCTATATGGTATTTGTTTACCCAGAAAAAGGCCGAAGCTATAAGGAAGTTAGAAACTTCGGGCTTGCCGAGATCAAAGGCCTTGGTGCCCCACTGAGGGTATTCCGCCCTTAAGGGGTCGGCGTATTCGTATAAAGGGGTGCCGTCGAACCAGCTTAAGCCGAATTCGTCCTTAGGGAAGTGCGCGGGCACCCAGTCAAGAATAACGCCTATGCCGTTCTGGTGCATGTAGTCCACAAAGTACATAAAGTCCTGAGGCTTGCCGTAGCGGGCGGTAGGGGCGAAGTAGCCCGTAACCTGATAACCCCAGCTTCCGTCAAAGGGGTATTCGCATATGCCCATAACCTCTATGTGAGTGTAGCCCATATATTTTACGTACTCGCAAATCTCATGCGCGAGGCGGCGGTAGTCTAAAAATTTATCCTCGTCCCACCATTTTTCGTGGTCCTTTTTCCAGCTTCCAAGGTGTACTTCGTATACCGCCATAGGCTTTTCAAGGAAGTTTTCTCCCTTCTTGGCGCTGCGGTATTCGCTGTCGCCCCATTCATACGTCTCAAGATTGGCCACGACCGAAGCGTTCGCGGGGCGAAGCTCGGACGCGAAGCCGTAGGGGTCTGCCTTCATAACCTCAGACCCGTCCGCGCGGACTACGAGGTACTTATACTTTACGCCCTCGCACATGCCGGGAACAAACAGCTCCCACATGCAGTCGTCCATTTTTTCCATAACGTCCTTCCAGGGCGTCCAGCCGTTGCCGTCCGAAACGACGCATACGGCCCTGGCGTTAGGCGCCCAAAGCACAAACTGCACGCCCCATACGCCGTCTACCTCGCGAAGATGAGCGCCCATCTTTTCGTAAAGGTCGTAATGCACGCCGTGATGGAAGTAGTACCTGTCAAGATCTGTGAAGAATTTTTCCTTCATTAAATTTTCCCCCTATATATCATCGAATCAACGATGAATTCTAATACCGCAAAAAGAACCGCGGTAAAAATTTCAATGCTCTTTGTGATTGTTTTTCGGGAATTTATACCCATAAACGCAGGCGGTTTTCGCGGCGAGGCATATATGCAGCCTTCCGTACTTTACCCTGTGTTCATGCAAAAGGTCGGCGTCGGGCTCGGTGGCCGCCTCAAGTTTTACCTTGCAGCCGGTATTTATGCCCGCTTCCCATACGGGAAGGCCGAGCTTTAAATCCTCGTCGCCTACGTTTACAACGACTATGGCGCAATCTACCTCGTCAAAGCGGGCGTAAGCTATGTACCCGCTGCCCGCGTCGAGCTTCTTTATGCTGCCCTTTTTAAGGCAGTGCAGCCTCTTTCTTAAATCAATAAACTGCTTGTGCAGCTCTATCAGCTTTTTATCCTCTTTGCCCCAGGGGTAAGTACGCCTGCTGTCGGGATCGGTCCAGCCTACCTGGCCCGCCTCGTCGCCGTAGTATATGCCCGGGGAACCTACCCAGGTCATCTGTATGGCCACGGCGAGGGCGAAAACCCTTTTATCTGTTCCCTCCCCCGCGGCTACGGGCCCTACCGTCTCGGTACGGCCTACCCTGCGGTTTGTACGGGTTAAAAATCTTGAATGGTCGTGGTTGGAAAGCTGGTTCAAAGCCGAATCCAGAGAGGGCCTCGGAAAACGGCTCATGTTTTTGAACATATCCTGGAAAAACCGCTTGCCGTCGCCGTATTTTGAGTCGTCGCGGTAGTCGCTGTGCTTTTCCATGCCCGTCAAAAACCACGTCACGGGCTCCATAAAGGCGTCGTAGTTCATAACAGAATCCCATTCCTTGCCGTTGAACCAGGGGGAAGGGTCGCCGTAATACTCAGCGAATATAAAGGCGTCGGGGTTTGCCGCCCTGACCCTTTTGCGGAACTTTTGCCAGAATTTATGGTTAAATTCGGCGCTGTGGCCTAAATCCGCCGCTACGTCCAGCCGCCAGCCGTCGGCGTTGTAGGGGGCGGTTACCCATTTTACGCCCGTGTTCATTATATATTCCACAAGCTCGTCCGACTGCTCGTAGTTGAGCTTAGGAAGGGTCTCTATATCCCACCAGCTTTCGTAGGACGAGTAATTTTCGTTAGGCCTGTCAAATTTGAAATAGTTGCGGTAGGGACTTATTACCGATTGGTAAGCCCCCTCTTCAAAGCCCTCTTTGTAGAGGTAAATGCCCTCCCTGTCCATCCATTTGTTGAAGGAGCCGCAGTGGTTGAACACGCCGTCCATTATTATGCGGATGCCCCTTGAATGAGCTTCCTCCACAAGGTCGGCGAAAAACTTGTTGCTCTTATCTAAATTTACCTGCGAGGTCACCCTCTTTATATACCTTCTCGCAAAGCCGTTGTGTTTTTCCCAGTCCTGCATGCGGCTGTCTTCGTCCTCTTCTATTATCGCGAGATGAGGGTCTATATATTCGTAGTCCTGCGCGTCGTACTTGTGATTGGATGGAGAGACGAAAAGGGGGTTGAAGTATATAACTTCCACGCCTAAATCCTGGAGGTAATCGAGTTTTTGCTTTACGCCCTGCAGATCGCCGCCGTAAAAGTTGCTTACGTCCAGATTGTCGGGATATTTGCTCCAGTCGGTGACTTTATGCGTGTGCGATAGGGTGTAGTAGTATTCGTTGTCCTCTACGTCGTTTGTAGGGTCGCCGTTTAAAAAACGGTCTACAAAAATCTGGTATACCACCGAACCTTTCGCCCATTCGGGGACCTTGAACCCGGGGATAAAGGTAAAATTGAACTCCGCCTGGTTGTTTTCTTCCCAGCCGAGCTTGTTGTAACAGACTTTGTCGTCGTCGTCGTAAAGAATAAAGTAGTAGTCGACGGTATTTTCGGGGCAGATTATAGACAGACTGTAGTAGTCGAACATTCCCCTGGTATACGCCTTTTTCATCTCGTTTTTGATGCCGTTGATTACCGCGTATACCCTTTTCACGTCGTCCGCCATAGTTCTGATATATATGGTGACGACGTCCCCCTTTACCGGTTCGTAAGGGGTACGAAAACACTCGGTTTCGTCGCTGAAAAGAGCCATTCTGTTTATCATAAATTACCTTTCCTTTGCCGCCCGCCTGAAAAAAATTGCAAGGAACGGCTTTCGCCCGCAGCAGAGAACTGCTTATTGCGCCGCTACGCCCTGAAAAAGCGTATTTACCTACGTTAGCTATTAAAAATTTTAACATATAAAGCAATAATTGTCAATAGTGAAATTTTGCGAAAAAGCTATATTTACGCCCCGTTGTCGCATTATCGCCCTATTTACGCCTGCAAATTGCGCGTTGCAAACAGCAGAACTTTGTGAACCTTATTGTAAAAGGTTTCAGATTATATGGCGCAAAACGTAGCCAAAGAATCTCCTTCCGACCGCTTTCATTCCTTCGAGGGGATCCTTCGGCTTCATTCCGCTTTGCTCCATTCCGCTCAGGATGACAAGAAAAGGGTATCGCCCTCCGCTCAGGATGACAAGAAAAAGGCTTCAACTCAAGGGAAAGCCAGGCAATTTCCCTTAAAAAACGCAAAAATAAAACTGCCCGCAAGGCAGTTTTATAAAGTCAATTATCCCTTTTAAGTACAACCAATGTTTCTATCGCGGAGGTCTGAGGGAACATATCATAGGGCTGTACACACTCTATTTTATACCCGTTATTTGCGGCATATCCGAGGGGCAATTGGCATTTTACCAATGCGCCGTCTATATCCTTTAACGTTCCCGTCAAAAGGCCTAAATCCCTCGCAAGCGTCGCGGGATTGCACGAAACGAGTATAATTTTTTCGGCCCCGCTGCTTTTTATGGCATTGACGACGCTGCGTTCCATCCCCTTTCGCGGCGGGTCGCACACTATAACACGTTTTTTGCCCTCTGTCGCCGCCAGAACGGAATAAAGCTCGTCTTCTACTTTGCCGCAGATATTGAACATTTTGCCCTGCAATCCGTTCAGCTCTTTAAGTTCGTCGGCGCATACCGACGCCTCTTTTACAACTTCTATGCCGTAGGCCATTCCGCATGCGCGGGCTAAAAGGGCGGTAAGCATGCCGCCTCCGCTGTACAGATCTATGGCCGCGTCCGCCTCCGCCGCCTCTTCGGCAATCCTTAAATAAAGTTCTTTGCGAATGCCGTCGTTTACCTGCAAAAAGGTGTTGGCGCCCGCCCTGAACTTAATATCCATATCCTCGGCGGTAAAAAATCCGTCGCCGCTTACGGCAATAAACTTATCGCCGAAAATGGCGTTTGTCGGCTTATTGTTTATATTCAGCAAAAGAGTAACCTCGCCTAAGGCCTTTTCAAGCATATCCGCAAGCGGCTTCAAGTTTACGTTTTTTGCCGAAACAACCGCAACGATATACCTTCCGCCTATTCTGCGGGCGACAAGGTGCCTCAATTCCCCCTCTTTTTTCTCCTCGTCGTAGCCGCGTACGCCGTATGTCCTCATAAACGACAGCGTACAGTCTATGGCAATCTGAGACCACTCCTGCTGTATCGCGCAGGAGGAAAAGGGCACTATTCTGTGGCTCCTCGCCGCATAAAAACCTATAACGTCCCGCCCGTTTAAAACGCCTATAGGCGCGGCGAGCTTGTTGCGGTAGGCGTAAGGCGACGGGCTGGCCTTCGCGGGGGGAACGCAATATTCTATCCCCCCTATTTTATAAAGAGCGTTTTGCACCGTCTTGCCCTTAAAGGCGAGCTGAGCGTTATACGCCATATGCTGCAGGCTGCACCCGCCGCATTTTTCAAACACTCCGCAGCGGGGCGTTACCCTGTCGGGCGAAGGGGATACAACCTTTAAAACCTTGCCGTAGGCTATTTTCCCCTTTACCGAGAGGACTTTGAAGCGGACTTCTTCCCCTATAAGGCAATAGGGAACAAACACCGTAACGCCTTCTGTATTTATAATGCCTTCGCCGTCGGTGCCGAGGCCGCAGACGGTTCCCGTATATTCTTCGTTTTTTACCATACTCTTTCCGATTTTTATTTATATTTTCAATTTATTATAC
>JAJPXK010000210.1 GCA_021205485.1 Clostridia bacterium
TATACCGATATTTTTATTATAACACCCTGCCCTTCCCCTTCCTCTCTGTCATCCCGCGTGAGGGCGAAAAGAAAAGAAATATTTCGGCCTACCTTCTCCGTCATCCTGATAGGGGAAGCTATCAAGCAAATCTATTAAGGCTCCCTGATAGGGGAGCCTTAATAGATAAAAATAAAATTGTTCGGTTACGCTGAAAATAACAGCATTACCCCTTTTAACTTATAAAAATATCAATTTTACAAGTTTCACGGCGAATACTGCGGCGGGGAATATCATAAAGAACGCCACAACCGCCGCGGCAAGGATTACGCTTAACGCCGCTACGGGAGTTTTCACCTTTTCAAACCGCAATTTGCCCTTCTTTCCGCAGAAGAACGCCGCTATAAGCCCTAACAAAACCACGGCGGCGGCTGCGCCTGCGGCCATCTGTTTTACGCTCGGCGAGCTGTACTCTATAACCACCTCGTTTTCCCCTTTTTCAAGCGGAACCAAAAGCATATTCAGCCCGTTGTCTGCAAGTTCAACCTCTTTGCCGTTTACGTAGGCGGTGTGCCCGTCCAGAGCGACGTAATTTATAAACAGGTATTGCCCCTCCTGCTCCGCCGTGACGTTAGTAGAAATAGTCGTCTTAAGCAGACTGCTTGTCATTGTATACTTAACCTGCCTCTGCCACAGGCTTTCGCCGAGTTCGGCCACGGTATCTTTTGTTAGTATTTTAAGGCTGCAATAGTTTAAAATATCCTCTTTGGTAAGGCCGTCGCCCGTGACGTAGAAATAGTAATAGACGGTAGACGACTGATTGCTGTAGGTAAAAGTCTTTACCTCGCTCGCGTCGTATTTTGTCGCCGTGGCGTACGTACCCGAATACCACTGCACGTTCATATCCTCGGGGAAGTTCGCGCAGAAGCTGATATCGCCCGAGGCGTATCTGCGGAATTTTACCTGGAAAACGGTGACCTTGCCCCCTTCGCCGTCGTCTACCAACGCCTCAACAACGTCGTTGTCGGTAAAGGCGTATTCGTCGAACACGCTGCCTTCGCCGCCTAAAAATTCGTATATGTTCTGCATATTGTCAAAATAGCAGTCGTAATCTGCAGTAACCTGCATATCCCCGTCCGAAACGGTGAACGCCGAGGGATATACCAGGGTGTTTTTATACATTATGAAGTAAGTATCGCCGCCTACTCCCCCCAAACAGGCACAGGTCAGGCGGGTACGGGAGGAGTCTGTGCCCTCGGAGCTGTAAAAATAATATTTGTTGCCTATAAGGCAGTTGCCTAACAGGTTGCCGTCTCTGCTCTTTATTGTGTTTACGCCGTTGCCGCCCATGCCGAAAACTTCGTTAAAGGCGAAGTTATCAGAGCTGGTCATTGACGAAAAGGCGCTGTAAGAGGCGGAATTTGTGATAAAACTCTGGTTGTCCGACAGTGAATTTGCGTAGTCCTTTACGCGGAATTCGTACGGCTCAAGCTCCTCGTCTTCCATAACCTGCGAATAGAGGGTATCGTACTGGTCGTAGCGTACGTGGTTGAACACGTTGCCCGATACAAGCATTCCGTCGTACATAGCAAGCTGCACGGCGAGTATTATCGCCATACCTACAAATACGGCTTTAGAGGGGGCGATTCTGCAAACATACAGCAATACGCCGAGCGCGGCGATGGCGAAGACTATGGCGAACACCTGCGAAATAAGCTCTATAGCCCCCGTGGAATGCGCGTACGAGGACGCCAGCGACCAGTATTCGCTCGCCATGCAATATATCACAAGGCCGCCGATCATAGCTAAAAGTATAAACAGCGCCGATGCGGAAAAAGGCAGGGTTTTGTTCATAAAAACAGCCTTTAACCCTCCGCTTTTTACCGCCTTTTTGTTCGGAACGTCGCGGAGCTCGGGCGTGCGCCTCGGCTTTTCCCTGATTGCGGGAACAGATGCAACGGGAACGGCGGCAGGAGTCAAAGCCGCCGCAGGGGCCGCCTCTTCCGCCGCTAAATTTTCGGCAGAAGGCCTCTCTTCCTCTTTGCAATGCAATATTTCAAGGGCGAAACGGCCGTCATTCTTTTGCGTATACACCATAACGGGGCGTTTTTTTGCCGCCCTGCGGGTATATTTAATGGCGATGGCGTTGCTTTTAAAGGTCTTTACACCTGCCGCCGATTTAACCAGCCAATAGCCGTTTTTACTGTAAATATAGAATATTTTTATACCGCCCGCGGATAACTCAGCCGTCTGTTCCTCAGCGACAGCCTCGGCGACGGGTTCCGACGCCGGCTCGGTTATCTCCATATCCGCGGCGGGGAAATCCTTTATAGTTCTGCACGAGTCAAGCTTCTTTTCAAAATTTCTCGGCTTGCGTTTAAACGAAAAGTCTTCCAGAACTCTGCAGGATATAACCAGCCCGTACAGGGCGTTTAAAAATCCGAACCGCAGGGCGTACGACATATACGAGCCCATATTCATCAGAATGCAGCACTCGTCCACCACCACGGGCATCATTATCATGGCCCCCGCCACGGCGGCGAAGCGGCTCTCTTTTGTACGGAATTTTGTCTTTATAAAATAGACTATGGCGAGCAGCAAAAACAGCGTGTCGCCTAAGATATAGCTGAACTTTCTGCCGTAGCTTATCGCCGAAATATCGTCAAACAAAGAGTCGAAAAGCCCTGTGTTTCTGCCGGACGAAACGTACGACATAAATGCCGGAACCATAAGCGGCAACGCCGCGACAACCCCGCACACGAAGCTTAAAGAAAGTTTTGCGAGGTACCTCTTGCGATCTCCCTTTTCCACTGCCAAAAAGGCGTACGAAACGAGCGCGGGGTAGCTTACAAACATTGAAAAACAGGTTATTGAAAAGCATGTGTATATACAACAGGCTATAATTACGGAAAACCAGAAGATTTTACCCTCCCTCACCATTTTGCCGAAGGCGGGAACGGCTAGCGGAAGGTATATAAGAAAATCCATCCAGTTTATATAGGTGTTGGACACGAAAACGTAACCGCAGAAGGCGTATACAAGCGAAAGGGCCAAGGCTATGACCTTGTTCATCCGCGGGAAGCACAGCTTTATCATAACCAAAGCCGATATCGCAATGCAGCACAGCTTGGCGGGGATAATTACCGACGCCGCCTGCCACACGTTGCCGTCGCCGAATATCCAGAAGAGGAAGGTAAACGGGCTTACCAGGCAGTAAGCCACAGTGCCGAACACGTCCATTCCGCCGCCTACGCGGTAGCTGTAAAATATCGAGGCCTCGCCGTTTAAAACGTCGAAAAAGTGTTCGGCGAAGGGAACGATCTGAGCGAGCAAGTCGTACTGAGAAGGCACCCTTGTACCGAACGGCCACACGTCGTGGTAATACAGCATAAAAAAGTGCAGGGCGAAAATTATCAGGCTGACAATGGCAGACAATAAAATCAAATGCCTTACTTTAAAACAACTATTAAGTTTTTTGCCGCCGTTTTTATCGGCTTTTAAGGCTTTTTCCATTAATTGCCCCCGCAATATCATTCAATCATCACAGTTTAATTCTTAATTCATAATTCTTAATTCTGAATTTCACTTGCAGAATACTCTGCAATAAAGGTGCTTTCGCCGCCTTTTGCTGCCGAGGCCGTCCACGCTTACCGCGAGGAAAATTTTATCCTCCGCCCCCTCGCACAAGGTAAAGCTCTGCACTATAACAAAAGTTCCGTCCTTTTTCTTTTTAGGGCGGCAATGCCGTTCCCTCCCCTTGAACACCGTCATCAGGGTTATTCCCGAGGTTTGCTCGTCAAAGGGAACAAAGCCCGCGGCGATAACGTCCTGTATTACCCCCTCCGAAGTGTCGGCGGTATTAAATTTTCGGGGCGGAATAGCTTTCATAATAAATATTATACCATCTGCCCCGCCTTTTGTAAAGAGTGGTTTTATACTATTTTTTTAGCCTTGCCACTCTGCCATTCTGCGTAAGAGTGTATATGGCTCCCCTGTCATTCTGAGCGTAGCCCGTCAGGGCGTAGCCGAAGAATCTCCTTTCGCCCGCTTTCTTTCCATCGAGGGGATCCTTCGTCTTCGGGCTATTGCCCTCCGCTCAGGATGACAGACAGGGGTATGCCCTAACGCAGGATGACAGGCAGGGGTATGCCCTAACGCAGGATGACAGGAGTATAAGACTGCCCTATATTATTAAGACGCAAAAAATACCCCGCTTTTTTTGCAAAAGTCTGATATTTTTTTACTCGCCTTAAACGGCGCACTAAATTATTCGTAAAAAAATATTTAGATTTCTAACTAAATTCTGTTTAAACGGCAGACAAACTGATTATAATAGAATTGAAAGGCGAAAGGAAACCAAAGCCTTACAAAAAATATAATAAAAAGGAGATAGAATATTATGAAAGATTATCCTGAAAAAAGACACTCAGAACCCGACAGGAGGCCGCCCCGCGGCAGACATCCCGACCCCTTTTTCAATGACCCGTTTTTTGACGCTATGGACGACTTCTTCAGGCCTATGTTCTGGAATGAACCCGACAGAATGCGTACAGATATAACCGAAACGGAGAACGGCTACAAACTTGACGTAGAACTCCCCGGGTTTGACAAAAAGGATATAGACGTAAAACTTGAGGACGGCTACCTTACCGTAAGCGCGCAGAAAAGCGGCGACGGCGAAGAAGACAATAAGAACGGGAAATACGTTCTTAAAGAATGTTGCGTGTCCTGCAGAAGAAGCTACTATGTAGGCGAAGATATCCAACGCGAAAATGTAAAGGCTAAGTACGAAAACGGTATTTTAAGCCTTACCCTTCCTAAAGAAGATATTAAAAAGATTTCTTCTACCAACATAGACATCGAATAACAACAAATTACTGTCTGTTTTATACAGTTACATCGGTAAATCTCTCCTGAAAAGGTATGCCTTCGGGCATATCTTTTTTTACGCAATTTTTATAATCTGAAAAATTGGCTTATCGCTTGCCAAAACGAATATAATGAATTATAATGGTAATGTCGCAAAGGTACGTGACTTAAAATTCTGACGTATCTTTCGGCGGAGTTTTTTATGGACCCATATTACAGTAAAAACTTTAACAAAAACACAAAATTATTATAGGAATAGTATCTGTACCGTAAAATTTGCCTCGGCGCGGGTATATTCCCGCGTATTTTTATTTTCAGGCGGAAAATTTTATGGTAAACTTTTTTTACACATCTGAAAAGCTCCCTCTAAACAAAAAAGAAGCTTTTGAAGAAAACTGCTGGGTTGATATGATCAACCCTACCGACGACGAGATAGAAGACATCGCCGCCGCCACAGGGATAGGCGCAGATATGCTTACCGCGGCCCTCGACGACCAGGAGCGGGCCCGCGCCGAGTTTGACGACGACAACCATATGTACATCGTCGACTGCCCTACCATAGAGGAGAGCGACTCGGGCGACGTTTACAGCACCCTCCCCCTCGCCCTCATCTACAACAATAAATGCATAGTAACCGTCAGCCTGAAGGGCAACCCCGTGCTTAAAGATTTTATCACGGGCAGGCAAAAGGTTTATACCGAAAAGCCTATCCACTTTACTTTGAACTTTATGATGGGCAACGCCAAGCGTTTTTTAAACGTACTTACGCAGATAGACCGCAAAAGCAGGCGCGTGCAGGCGGAACTTGACAGGACTATGCGAAACGAAGAAATTTCTCAGCTTCTGGACCTGGAAAATTCCCTCGTATACATTTCCACCTCATTAAACTCTAACTTTACCGTGCAGGAACGCCTCTCCAAGGCGGAAGTTATCGCCTCGCGGGAAGATTACCAGGACCTTTACGACGACGTGGTAATCGAGAGCAAACAGGCGATAGAGATGTGTAATATTTATAAAGACATTTTGACGGTAACTATGGACGCGTACGGCTCGATGATTTCAAACATGACCAACAACACCATGCGTAAACTTACCATTATTACCATTCTGCTCGCCATACCTACCATGATAGCGGGCTTCTGGGGAATGAATATGACCGTACCATTCCAGACCTCGGGCAGCAACACCTCCACAATATGGTTCTGGATAGTTATAGCCGTGACCCTTTTGATTACGGCGGCCATCGCCGTGGTACTCTTTAAGGTAGGCAACAACAACGTAAAAAAACCTAAACGCCAGAAGAGGCGCAAGGAGCGGGATAAAAAGTAAAATGCCGATTTTACAATACAAATGCAAAAAATGCAATAAACAGTTTGAAGAGCTTGTAAAGCGTTACGACGACCCCGTAACCTGCCCCGACTGCGGCGGCGAGGCTGAAAGAAGTTATTGCGGGGAGATGTATTCCGCTACAGGCAAAAAGACAAAAAAATGCAGCGGCAACTGCAAAACCTGCGGCGGCTGCGGCTAACCAATGTTAAATAAGATAATTTTTCACGGTTAATATTTTACGGATAAAATTCTCGGATAAAATTTCACAAATAAAAATCACGGCGGGCAATACCATTGCCCGCTTTTTTATTGCCATTTCGATCGTTCTCTATTTTAAAACAACTTTTCGGCCGATGGCGTATTCGAGCCGCGGGATCCCGCGAGATCCTTCGCATACGCTCAGGATGACGATATTCCCTGC
>JAJPXK010000063.1 GCA_021205485.1 Clostridia bacterium
TACCTGAACAAGCTCTTTCCACAACTTCACGGTCGGTCATAATTGAAAGACCTTCTACGCCTTTGCCTTCACCTGTCCATGCGGTACGCTTGGCGCATTTGCGTTCTAACAACTCTTTCATTTCGGGCTTATCAAAACTTTCAAGGCGATAATATCCTGCACCATCACCAGTCATAGCTATAAAATGTGTTTTTTGATAAAACTCTAAATCACCGTCTTTTGAAAAAGCCCTTAAATCCATTCCGTCCGTTGTACCGAAAATATGCAGTCCTTTACCACTTAAAGATATTTCCATATATGTTTTACCTGCTTTACTTAAAACTTCTTCAGCAAGAGCAGACCGTCTATTATCATCAATACAATGGTCAAGGTCAACACAACAGATGTTATCTTCGCCGTCTATTGCATATGCGAGCGTTACGCCGCCGTTCTCTTTAGCGTATTTGCAAGCGGTATCAAAATCCGTCCAAGTTTCAGGGTTATTGCTTTCCGCATATTTGCCCGTAACAGGAGAAATTAAAAACTTGTCCAGCTTTCCGTTTTCGTTTTCCCTTGTTCTCACTATTACCCAGTTTGGACGGCTTTTCATTTCATCTGGTACACTGTTCCTTAAAACCTTTTCCCTTTCAGTAAATTTGTCCTGTCTCTGGTAACCGTAATAATCTTCTTCCGTTTTACCTTCTACTTCTTTTATGTAGTCAGCGGCAATAAGTTTTGCGGATGCACCGTTTTTATTGTCTTTAGCCGTAATAGTAAAGTCTTCAGGGAGGCTTAAAATAATACCATCTTCTTTCTCGGTCAGAAGACCATTAGGAACATAGTAAGCATACCCTTCATATTGACCTTTGGGCATTTTGAAAAGGGTAGATTTATCATATTCCGCTATCCTTGCCGCTTCGGGAATTAACACGTTGAGCCATACTTTCTTTTCACCGTTTTCTTCGTTAGTTAAGGGATATTCCCTATCTAATTCGTTATATTCGGCATTCTGACACTCCTCGTAAAATTCCTTTGCCGTGAGTTCGTCCTTCTGTTCTTTATTCCTTGAACTTACATTTACAGTAAAGTCTTCAGGCAGACTTATTGAGATGTTTTTGCCTTCACTCTCTTTATCTTCAGATATAAGCGAAGTCGGGATATAAAAACTGCGACCCGCATATTTACTTGTATCGGGCATTGCTAAAAGCGTAGACTTATCGTACACTCCGCGAACTGCGTCCTGCGGCAAACTTATATCGTACCACTTTACCGCATAATCACTTGCAGTTGTATTATCTATAGCCTTTGCAAGTTCTTCACCCGTCAATTCAATCTCATCGCTCTGTCTGTTTTTTAGCGTATAAGTTTCACTGTCGCTCATATTAAGTTCGTATGCTTTTTCTCTTGAATCGCTTTGCAAATCTGAAAGAATATCACTGTCTTTTATTCTGTTGTTGAATACAAAATATGTATATCCTTTGTACTCACTGAATTTGGGCATACGCATCTGCGAAGATTTATCATAGGTGTTTATAAGTGCCTGCGTAGATATTTTAGGATGATACCACTTTGTTACGGGTGTCTTACCGCTTGCATAACCGTCTCTTACTTCGTTGGCACTTTCGTATGTTTCGTAATCATACCTGCCCTGTTCCCAACTGCCGTCTTTGGTGTTATATCCTATTGCTACCACATAATCGTTTTTGCGCTGTATTACAGCAAAATTCCTGCCGTCTGCGCCCTTTTTAATGTCAACAACGGTATCTCCGCGAGCCGTCTTACTGACATATTTGTCTTGTTCCATTGTTTCCTCCGTTTTATTTTCATTTTCTTTTTCGAGCCGCCTTACTTCATCTATAAAAGAGTTCATAAGCGTTGAGTGTGCATTTGTATCTATGCTGTGCCTTACGTCCTCGCTTTCGGATATAGGAATCGTACTTGCCCACTCCCTGTTTCCTTCAGAATATCTGCCGTCCCCTTTGTGGTTCTGCATAACAGTAGCAAGGACATAGTTCACACGTTCCTGACCGTATTCCGCTATAATGTCTTTAGCAAAGTCTGTATCGAAGTGATATTTGCTGTAATCGTAATTTTCATTGATGCCTTTGGTTATAGCGGCAATACATTCCTTTGATTTGCTGTTAGAATCCCTGTATAGTTTCCCCTCGTCGCTATCCCGTCCGTCTTTAAACGCTTCCGCCGCTGTTTTTAAATAGATTGGCGTATATTTACTTGCTTGTTCTTCAACCTGTTTAATAGGTTCAGTAGGTTCCGTAATTTCTTCCGCTATTTCATTCTCTACTATGACGGAGTTTTCTTCGGCTTCAATTTTCTTCAGCATATCATCGTAATAATCTTCACAATATTGTTCTATAAATTCCTGCGTATCGCTATAATTATTCACGCTCGAATAGTCATAATCCAAAAAACCGTCATAAAGGCTATCCAAAATATGTCCTTTTTCCTCCAACAGCACTCTGTAATACTTTGGATCTAAATCACCGTCTTGCAAAAAATTGCTTAATTCCGTCTTAACGTGAATTACATAATTATCATAGAAAATTTCTTCAGGTGTTTTCTTTAGTTCGTCGTTTTTAAAATCCTTAAATTCCTGTTCTACTAACTTTGAAACCTCTGCCTTATAGTCAATGATTGGCTGCTCGTTTTCTTCTATCTTTTGTCTTTCTTCTTCTGTTTCCAAAATCTCCTCCTTTTTCGCGAAATCAGGTTCGATGATAACCACCTTTTCGCCGCCATCTACAAGTTTCCTGACTTCTATATCCAATTCTTTATTATTCAGATGTAAAACGGTAACTTCTTCCCCGTTTATTGTGTCCGTTATCGTATTTAATCCGTTTTCTGCGGCTATTCTTTCAGCGTGTTTGCCTGTAAGTTCGTACCCGTCGCCGTTCCGTATAAAGATATATGAGTCAGGCTCTTTTTGCCGTTGTGCGTTATATACTTTGAAATCTGCCTGCTGTAAAGGTTTACGCTTTGTTTTCCTTGCTACGGGTTGTACTGTACTATCACGGACTGACATATCTGCGCTATCGAGTACAGACATATATTGCTCGCCGTCGTCGCTTTCTTCGTCGCTGTCTATAATTACTTCCTCCCTGCGGTTCAAGTCTAATTCGGCGTTCAATGCCGCTTGCTCTTTAATCAGCTCTGCAAGTTTTTCCTTATGCTCGAACGGTACATTCAACTGCGATTTTGCTACTTCATAATCCCGCTTAAGATTTTCAAGTCTTGTTTTTGCGACATCTTCCCTTGCGGCAAAGTCCTTTATAAAGTTATCCAGTCTTGTAAGGTTTCCGCTCTCGCTCTGTCCTACAGTAATTTCGTATTGACCTGCGCCTGCAATGGTTATGCTGCGCTCGTTAGCAAGATACTCTATGGGGTTCATACTGATTTTGAAGCCGCAATACTCCCCAACTACCGTTTCAGGTCTTGAATGATACAATGCTTCTGTAAGTGCTTTGCCGCTCTCTTTTCTGTCCGTATATACCTTGCCGTTTACGCTTATGGAAAACTCTTCGGGATCGGGGTTATAATTGTCTTTTATAAGCTCTATATCCTTTCGGATATTTTCAAGCAGCTGTTCCTGTCTGCGGATGCGTTCGGGTAAGTCTTTATTTACCTTGTCCTGCAAAGCATACAAGTTCTTTTTGTACTGCCCTTCCAATACCCGTAACCTTGATACTTCGCCGTCCACTTCCATTTTGCGTTTTATCTTCGGGTTAGCTGCCGTTATTGCTTTTATTTCTGCATAACTTAAAGTGGTTTCGTCTATATCTTCAGCCTCTCTTACCGTCAAGTCGCCGCGGTTAATCTGCGATATGAAACGCTGTTTGTTTTCCAGTATCTGATAGGAATAACTGTCAAAGGTACGCTCGGTAACATAGGTAAAAATCTGCACTTTATCGTTAGAGTTGCCCTGCCGTATAATCCTGCCTTCCCTTTGTTCCATATCGCTCGGTCTGTAAGGCGTGTCTAAATGGTGTAAAGCTACAAGCCGTTTTTGCACGTTCGTTCCTGCGCCGCACTTTTCCGTTGAGCCTATTAAAACTCTTACCTTGCCTGAATTAACGTCATCGAACAAAGACTGCTTTTGCTTATCGTTCCCCGCGTCGTGGATAAAAGCTACTTCTTCTTCGGGAATACCCTTCTCCACGAGTTTATATTTAAGGTCGTTGTAAGCGTCAAAGTCCTTTCCGTATTCGTAATCTTCAAATGCTTTTTTGGGTGTGGATAGGTCGCAAAATACTATCTGCGTTCCCTTAAAGTCTTTGGTATCGTTCCATATCTCGTAAATTCTTTCAGCGCAAGCGTTTAGCTTACTTACAGGCTCGTCATCGGAAAGCGGGTCCATACACCTTGCATCCAAAGCAAGTTTCTTGCCGTCAGACGTAACCTTTAGCATATTGTCCATATGCGGGTCTATGCCGCCTTCGTATATAGCCTCCGCTCTGTCGGCTATTTCTTCGGCAAGCTCTATCACCTTATCAGAAGGCTTAAGATTTACAACAATATGCTCTGCTTCAGGCACGTCAAGTTTCACCATATCGCTTGTCTGCACATCGGCAAAACTGCGGTACATAGTTAAAAGTTCGGGTAAATTCGTAAATTTTGCAAATCTCGTTCTCGGTTTATATCCCTGACCGCTCGGCGCAAGTTCCAACGACAATACCGTTTCACCGAAATCTGCCGCCCACGCGTCAAAGAAGTCCAAACCAGCTTCCGCCAATGACTGCTTCTGCAAATAAGACTGCATTGTGTACATTTCCGTCATGGAATTTGAGATAGGCGTTCCCGTTGCAAAAACAACTCCCTTGTCGCCGCCGTGAAGTTCGTTTATGTAGTCTATCTTCAGTTCCATATCCGAAGCCCTTTGGCTTGCCGTTGTGGAGATACCAGCCACATTGTTCATCTTGGTAAACAGGAATTTGTTTTTGTAATAATGCGCCTCATCTACGACAAGGTAGTCCACGCCTAAATCTTCAAACTTCAGAACGTTATCCTTGTTGCTGTCGTCCATTAAACGCTTTAACTGTACTTCTTTGTTCTTCTTTATGCGTTCAAGTTTTTTGACCGCACCGTCTGGCATATTGCTTGTATCCCATTGCGATGATATACTTTCGTCTATCCTGTCTATTTCTTCCCGTATCTTTCTGATTTGCCTTTCAGTTGAAATAGGAATTTTCGCGAAACTGCTCTGGGCGATAATGATACCGTCCCAGTCGCCTAATGCTACCTTGCTTACAAACTTCCTGCGGTTGTTCTTTTCTAAATCTTCTTTGGTGGCAATAAGTATCTTGGCATCGGGATATAAATGTAGCCAGTCTGAACCCCACTGTTCTACAAGGTGGTTGGGCACTGTTACCATTGCCTTATTTATAAGTCCCAACTGCTTTTGCTTCATAATTCCTGCGATACAGGTATAGGTCTTACCGCTGCCTACGACGTGGTGCAACAGCGTGTTATTCCCCGGCATCATTCTCGCTATAGCGTTCTTTTGGTGCGGCTTTAGCTCTATGGCGGGGTTCATACCCGGAAACTTCAGATAACTGCCGTCATAAGTAGGCAACCTGATTTGGTTAAAAATTCTGTTATAAGTTTCTTCCAAATCATTGCGGCGTTCGGGGTTTTCAAAAATCCACTCCTTAAACTCGTCCTTAATCTTGTTTTGTTTTTCCCTTGCCGCAAGCGTTTCTGCCTGATTTAAAACACGCTTCTCTTTGCCGTCCGAATCTTCTACCACATCATAGATATTTACTTCCTTTAAATTAAGGCAAGCTTCAAACAATCTGAAAGCGTTTGCCCTTGAAGTACCGTATACCTGTGTTGCCAACAGTCCTGCGTTATTCCTTATATAAGCCGCTTTATCCACGCGCCATGATGAGTCATGCGGGTTATGGTATATCTCTATTCCTTCCCTGCACCAATAGCCGAGATTTAAAATTTCCATAAGGAACTGTTTATAATAGTCCTTATCTATCCAGCTTGCGCCCATCCGCACGGATATTTCGCTTGCCGTAAGAGGTACAGGCTGTACCCTTTCAAGTTCTTTTACGTTCTTTTCAAAAGCCTTATCTGTTTCGGCATAACGCCGTGCAACTTGTAGTTTTTTAACTACGTTACCCGATAAGTACTGCTCTGCCGTTTCAAAGCCTGAATATTTATCGTTTATGTCTACTTCAAA
The DNA here is from genome assembly GCA_021205485.1 of Clostridia bacterium. GTDB lineage: Bacteria > Bacillota > Clostridia > Christensenellales > Borkfalkiaceae > Coproplasma. The sequence continues at coordinate 6,182 of JAJPXK010000063.1, forward strand.
CGGGTTACGGAATACTGCGTTGCCGAGTTCAAAAAGTACGGTATCATAGTCCTTTTTAGTTAATTCTTCTATGTACGCTATATCTACCTTGCCGCGCTCGTTCTTGCTTATCTGCAATGCTTCAAAGCAATCATCCGTCTGCGTTACCGCAACATACGGGCGAATTGTCCTTTTAGTAAATATCTCGGCTTTGGTATAAGTCTTTTTATCTTCGCTTGAGTTTTCACAAGCAAAAAGCAATGCACTGTCGCCGTCATCTTTAAAAAGTCTTACGTTTGTTTGGTTATTGAGATAGCCGTATCTTTTTACAAATCTGTCGTACCTATCGTTTAAAGTCCACTGTGCGGTTTTTAGTTCATCGTCCGAACAGCCGTCCGTCTGCATTTTTAGAATACGGCGAAGTTCGGTACGCA
>JAJPXK010000018.1 GCA_021205485.1 Clostridia bacterium
GGTTTACCCTGCCTCGGCGGCGTTATGATTTTTACGTTAATTTAAGCATAGTACGGGGGCAATTCAATCGTCCATATCGTCGTCTGCAGAACTCTGATATTTTTTGCCGCTTGTACGGAAAAATTTCTGTCTTTCTTTTGCTGAAAGGCGGCTTAAATCGTTCAATACGCCTCTTAAAGCGTCAGTAGCCCCGTCGAAGAGGCGGGAATTTATTTCAGTGTTTTCTTCAAATTTTTCTATAGCCCTGTAATACCCCTGCTCGGCCGAGCGGGCGTACCACTTTGCTTTTAACGTGGAATGGTCACGCAAATCGGGGCAGCCGTCCTCGCCGTACGCCCTGTTTTCGCCGTAATAGCCCGCAAGGCGGTACATCGCCTCGCAGTCGCCGCCCTCCGCCGACCTTTTGAACCACTTGAACGCGAGCGGGTAATCCCCCCGTTCGTCATAGCGGCAGGCGAGCGCGTACTGCATATACGAATCCCCGCCCTCGGCGAGTTTTTTGAGCTTTGCAAGATTATCGGGCGCCGCGGGGTGAACATAGTCGATAAGTCTGAACCCCTCCTCGGTTACAATAAAGTCGGTGTAATTTTCCATATGCCAGAGTATAGCCGCCCTGCATTTATCCTTGGCCGCGGCCTCGTACAGCTTTTCCGCCCCGCCTTCGTCCTTGTTCAGGCCTTTGCCGTTGTACATACAGTAAGCGAGCCAGCTCTTCGCGTAAGAATAGCCCTTTGAGGCGGCCGAGGCGAAGAGTTTTACCGCCTCCTCCCTGTCGGCGCGATCGCTCAGCGCCGCGTTCTGTTCGCCGTCCACGCCGAAGTAGCGGCAATAGCCGAGCAGAAACTCCGCCCTTTCGTCGCCCGCGCCCGCCGCTTTGGCGAAAAGTTCCAGCGCCTTGCCGTAGTCCCTTTTTACGCCGAGCGTAAACAGGTAGCAGTAGCCGAGGCCGCAAATTGCGGGCGTATATCCGCCGTCCGCGGCGTTTTTGTACCAGCCGAACGCCGATTTATAGCTCTTTTTGACGCCGTCGCCGCGTAAATACCTTTCAGCGAGCATATATTGCGACTGCAAGTCGCCGCCTTCCGCTTTGGCTTTAAGCGAAGAAAATTCCTGACTCTCCTTAAACTCCTTTTTCTTTTTTACGGGAATTTCGCCTGTAAAATTCCACGTAACTTTCGCCTTGCAGCTCGCCCCTCTGCCGTCGCCGTAAAAATTGCATTTCCATTCGCCGTCCCAGCCGTCTGGCTTTGCCGCAGCCTCGCAGTAAATGCGCCTGAGGTTTTCGCAGCCGTCAAACGTCCACCGCCTTACCGCAACGACGCTCGCGGGTATTTTTATGTCGGAAAGGCCCCTGCAATTTTCAAACGCCTTATAGCCAATAAATTCCAGCCCCTCGTTTAAATTGACCTTTTTTAAAAGATGGCAATAGGCGAACGCGTTGCCGCTTACGCACTTTAAACCCTTTGGCATAGAAATTTCCGCAAGGCTTTCGCAATGCCTGAAGGCGTCGCTGCCTATAACCTCAAGCTTGTCGGGCAGAGATATGCTTTCAAGGCAATCGCAATGTTCAAAGGCGTGGTTGCCTATCGTCCCGACGTTTTGCGGAATATTGATTTTTTTGAGGGATTCGCACTCTTTAAAGCAATAATCGCCTATGAACTGCACGCTATCGGGCAGAATAATTTCTTCGATATACCTGCAGTAGGCGAAGGCTGCGTTGCCTAAATACTTAACCCCGTCGGGCACGGTTATAACGCTGTCCGTTCTGCCGCAAGGGCAGCGCAACAGATATTCGCCGTCGCGGCTCAATAGTATTCCGTCCGCAGACTTAAACTTTTTATTGGCGAGGCTCACGCCTATAAACTCAAGCGAATCAAGAAAAAACGCCCCTTCTTCCGCCGCCCTTACGCTTGCAGGCAAAAACACAATCTCGGCGGCGCATACTCCATCATTATCGAACGCGTATTCGGATATCGCCGTAACCCCGTCGGGAATTACCGCCTCCTTGGCGTCGCATCTTACAAGCACGCCGTTTATTATATCGCAGCCGCCCGCCGTCTCTGCCTTTTTGCCGTTGTAAGTTTCTTCGGGAGGCATTTCCTCCGCAAGATAATCAACATCGGTGAGAAGGCTCGCCCCGCAGAACCTGCAATATTTAAGGCTGTAGTCGTGGCCGAGATTATTTAAACACCATTTGCATTTAACTTCCTTCATAAGTTTAATTATACAATACCGCCCTGTTAAAATCAATACCAAAGGCAAAATTTAAATACAAAAAGGAACGGACTTTATTTCCGTTCCTTAGAATTTACCTTTCGCGGTTGTCTTTGCTTAAATAGAACAGAGCTATGGTACCGGGGCCCGAATGAGAGCCTATAACCGAACCTATAGGAAAAATCTGAACCTTGTCTTTAAGCTTAGGAAATTCGCTTTCCACCATTTTTTTTAGGATTTCAGCGTCTTCCTGCATCATAGAGTGGCATATATAGCAAGCTTCGTTGTAACGCAAGCCGTCTAAAGCTTCTTCCTTCATATGCGAAATCAGGTGCTTTAAGGTACGCTTTTTGCCGAAAGCCTTTTCCCTTAAGATGAGCATGCCCCTGTCGTTTACGTCCATGATAGGGTAGGCCTGAAAAATCCAGCCTACCACAGCCGTGGCCGTGGATATCCTGCCGCCGCGCTTTAAGTGCATAAGGTTGCCCGAACAGAACCAGTGCCTTATGCGGAGCTTATTTTCCTCCAGCCAGCTTCTCAGCTCGTCTATGCCCATGCCCCTGCGGCGGTAATCTGCCGCCATATCCACAAGCATGCCGTAGCCCGACGACGCCGCGAGCGAGTCCACTACGTATATCTTGCGGTCGGGATACTTTGTTTTCATGGCAACCCTCGCCGCCTGAGCCGACTTCCACCCCTGCGAAAGCCCCGAAGAAAACTCTATATGCAAAAGGTCGTACCCCGCCGAAAGGATAGGCTCGAACAGAGCTATTATATCCTCTTCGGTAACGGGCGACGTTACGGGCAACGCCCCCGCCTGTATTTTGCCGTAAAATTCTTCGGGCGTTTCTGACTGGTAAAAATCGTCATAGTATTCAACGCCGTCTATTATGTAGCGGTTTTTGCAGTACGCAATATCAAGTTCTTTAAGATGTTCCGCAGAAATATCCGCGGTGGTGCAACATGTTATCTTATAGTCCGTCATATGTACAATACAGATAATAATATTTTCTTTTATGATTATACAAAAAACGCACACAAAAATCAAACAATTTTTATATCGTAAATAACAGAATATGTCGGTTTTAACAAATTTAATGCAAATAAGGGCAATATGCTCATCAAAAAAAGCGTAAATTTGTTGAGAATGTTTTTTGATGTGATAAAATAAAAATATATACTTTATCTGCTTTTATCATGGAGAAAATTATATTGAAAAGAAAATTATTGTTGATTTTTCTTACAATCATATCTGCGGCGAGCCTTAGCTTAAGCGTTTCCGCCTGCGACTTTTTAATAGACAACGTAAACAGCGGCGCGGAGCAGAGCGCGTCTCAAAGCTCGTCAAACAGCGACGTTTCAGAACAAACTTCATCCGAAGACGACAGCTCAGGGCAAACTTCATCCGAAGAAGACAGTTCAGGGCAAACTTCGTCTGAAGACAGTTCAGATACAGAAAAAGAAGAGACCGAGGACTTTGAGGTGAGAGAGGGCAACAGCTCTTACGGTTATTATCAGCTCGCGGGCGAGACCAACGGAGCCAGCATGCAGAGCGTCTACCTGAAGATGTACACAGCCTGCGAATCGTTTACAGAAAATACGGGCGATATATCTGCGGCAAACGGATATTACACGATATCAGAAATTTCCTATAGCGATTGCCTTACCACGGAAGAAGCCCTTTCGGTCTGGAAAATATTTTATCTGGAAAACCCTATGTATTACTGGCTGTCAAGCTCCTGCGTATACTCAACAAGCAAGATATATCTGTGCATAGACGAAGCTTACGCAAGCTACGCCGACAGGGCGGTTTACGATGCGGCCATCGCGGCTATGATAACGGAGGCGAACTCGCTGGTTTCGCAGCAAAGTACAGAGCTTGAAAAGGCGATGGCTATACACGACTACATCATAGGCAAGATAGACTACGCATACCAGAGCGACAAAACAACGCCCGAAACCGCCATATGGGCGCACAATATAACGGGAGTATCATCTAAGGGCGCGGGCGTCTGCGAAGCGTACGCTAAAACATACCTCGCCCTGAGCCTTATAAACGGGCTTGACTGCGTTATAGCTACAGGCTATTCTTCCTCAAGCGGCGAAGCTCACGCCTGGAATCTTGTAAAAATAGACGGCGCATGGTACGGCGTTGACTGCACCTGGGACGATACGGGCGACGACAGCGACCTCTCTTACACCTACTTCGGCATGAACGCGAGCGCGATAAGTTCTACCCGCGTGACAAACGGCCAGACCTACGGCACAAGCTACCTGTACGCCTTGCCCGAGGCGACAACATACGGCATACAGCTTGTAACGCTGTTTAAGGGCGAAACGCAATCAGGAGTGTACGTAAATATAGACGCCGCCTTTGCCGCCATGACCGACTCTGCCGCCGACTACACGATAGAATTGTATTTTTACAACCCTGCGGGCGCACTTATCTATACTTCCCCCTCCACGACAGTTTACATTTATTCTGAAAGCACCCCCGCGGTAAACAGCGTTACGATTAACGGCGTTTATACCGACCTTGGCGACGGTTACTTCTATGTTTCTTATCTGAATATGGAGAGCGAGCTTACGTTAAACTGCAATTTGACGGTATGCGACGTTATTTTAACGGCGGCCAAGCTTAACTTAGGCGAATACACGCTTACCGCGGGCGGCAATTACTGCCGCCTTAACGGAACAATTTACGACAGCAAGACCTCGGAAGTTATTTCGGTTAAATCGGCAACAACTTCTCAGACGGATATATACGCTGCGCTGAATATAAGCTATTATTACGGCGGCGCGTCGATAAGCGGAACGGCCGCAATAGGAACATACTACGGTTCGGACAGACTTGCAGTCTACGGAACGGTGACTATAGATAAATATATATCCGCCAACCAGACGAGTTACTATAATATCTATATGCAGGAAGGCGGCTCGCTCACCGTAAACAGCGTTGTATACGACGGCGACGGCAGCGATAAGATTGTTTATGTGTTATTCCGGTTTGACAGCATAGAAAAATATCCCTCGCTGTATTTAGGCGGCGTCGCCGCGCAGGTCCGCCTGTATATTTCAGGCAACGTAAGCTCTTCAGAGGCCGCCGCACCCTCTAATTTGGATTGCGCGATAGCCGCCCTCGGCAGCGAAAGCGACTTTGACTACATAAAAATTTACTTTGACGGCGAAAATAAAACCGGGTTATACAGCGTAAATACAGACTATGAAATTGTCTACACGCCGCAAACGGCCGATTAATTTAAATAAAAAAAAGCGGACGGAGCAATTTAAGCTCCGCCCGCTTTATTATAAATTTGATTAAGATACATTGATATATGGCTTATCTTGTCCTTTTATCTTTGCTGAAGAAGAACACGGCGACCGTGCCGGGGCCCGTATGCGAGCCTATTACCGTGCCTATAGGGTAAATTTCCACCTCGCCGTCAAGGTGAGGGAAGGCTTCCTCTATCATAGCCTTTAAGGCAAGGGCGTCTTCGTCCATCATAGAGTGGCATATATAGCACTTGCCGCTGTAATCCATTCCGCCCTGAGCCTGCTGACACATATGGTTGAAAATAGACCGCAGAGCCTTTTTTCTGCCTAAGGCCTTTTCACGCACTATAAGCTTGCCTTCGTCGTTTACGTCCATTACGGGGCATATCTTTAAAGCTGTGCCTATTACCGCGGACGGGCCCGACACCCTGCCGCCACGTTTAAAGTGCATAAGGTTTGTGGCGTAGAACCAGTGCCTTAAGTTGAGCCTGTTGTCTTCTATCCACGTTTTAAGCTCGTCTATAGGCATGCCGCCGTTTTTAAGCTCTACAGCCTTAGCTACTAAAAGCCCGTAGCCCGACGACGCCGCGAGCGAGTCTACAACGTAGACCTTGCGTTCGGGGTATTTTTCGGCCATAATCTTCTGCGCCTGCAGCGCCGACTGCCAGCCGCCCGAAAGGCCAGACGAAAATTCTATGTGCAAAAGGTCGTACCCTGCGGAAAGAATTGGTTCAAAAAGCGCGCAAAGTTCTTCGGGGGAAACCTGCGCCGTGGTAGGCATAGCCCCCGCGTCAATCTTGCCGTAAAATTCTGCGGGAGTCTCCGAAGCGTATAAACTGTCAAGGTAGTCCTTGCCGTCTATTATGTAGTGGTATTTGCCGAACGCACAGCCGAGCTCTGCAAGGCGTTCCACAGTTATATCTGCCGTAGAACAACATGTGATTTTATAATCAGCCATATTTATGTCCTCCTGTAAACGTCAAAATATTTTATCAAGTTAATTTTATTACAGCTTTCAAAAAAAATCAACTACATTAAATAAACTTTCGCGTCAACCCTTCTACAGTAAAAAAATACCCCTCTACCGCAAAAATAAGACGCTCTAC
>JAJPXK010000214.1 GCA_021205485.1 Clostridia bacterium
CCCCTGGCGGGAGCCTTAAAACTTTATATTTGTCAAAATTTTATGCAATATATCAATATGCGCGGGCGAAGTAAACCACGTGTTCGGCTTTATTGCCGCACACTATGCAGCGCTCAGCCGTCTCGCCCTCGGCGAATACCCTCGCGGTGGCGGCAGTCTTTTCCTTGATTTTATCTTCGCACTCGCGGCAGCCGCACCAGCCCGCCTTTACAAAGTTGCCGCCGTCCACTCCCGCCAGAAGTTCGTCCACCGTCTCGGCGGAAATAATCCTTTTGTCGCGGCGTACGCGGGAGGCTTCGAGCATATCCTTCTGGACGGTATCCAACAATTCCTTTACCGTCGCCTCGATATTTTCAAGCGGGTATTCGCCCTTGGCGAGGGTATCCCTGCGGAAAATCACGGCGTTGCCCGCCTGTATGTCGCGGGGGCCTAACTCTATCCTTAAAGGCACGCCTTTCATCTCGTATTCGTTGAACTTCCAGCCGGGGCTGTTGTCGGATACGTCAAGCTTAACCCTTACGCCCGCATTTTCAAGCTTTGTTTTAAGTTCTTCGCACGCCTCGATGACCCCTCCCTTTTTAGCCGCGATAGGGACTATCACAACCTGTACAGGGGCGACTGCGGGAGGAAGGCACAGCCCCCTCTGGTCTCCGTGAGCCATAATTATCGCCCCGATAAGCCTTGTGGAGACGCCCCAGCTTGTAGTGTAGCCGTACTTTTGCGTACCGTCTTTATCGAGGTATTTTATATCGAACGCCTTGGCGAAGTTTTGACCTAAATAGTGCGAAGTGCCCGCCTGCAGACTCTTGCCGTCGTGCATCATGGCCTCCATGCCGTAGGTTGCGACGGCGCCTGCGAACTTCTCTTTTTCGGTCTTTCGGCCGCAGATTACAGGGATTGCGAGGCAGCTTTCGGCAAATTCTTTGTATACTCCGAGCATAAGCTTAGTTTCTTCCAGAGCTTCCTCTTCGGTGGCGTGCACGGTGTGGCCTTCCTGCCATAAAAATTCTGACGTGCGAAGGAAAGGACGGGTGGTCTTTTCCCAGCGCATTACGTTGCACCACTGGTTGATTTTTATAGGCAGATCGCGGTAGGACTGCAGCCATTTGGCGTACATTGTGCCTATTATGGTCTCTGAAGTAGGGCGTATGGCCAAAGGCTCGGCGAGTTCTTCTCCGCCCGCATGAGTTACGACGGCTACTTCGGGGGCGAAACCCTCTACATGCTCCTTTTCTTTAGTGAAAAAGCTCATAGGGATAAGCAAAGGGAAATACGCGTTTTCGTGACCCGTCGCTTTAAAACGTTTGTCGAGCTCCTTCTGGATATTTTCCCATATGGCGTAGCCGTAGGGGCGTATTACCATAGTGCCTTTTACGGGGCCGTAGTCTACAAGACCCGTTTTTATAACCACGTCGGTATACCACTGAGGGAAGTCCGCCTCTATGTCGGCGATTTTATTTACGAACTGGTTGTCGTTAGCCATAAAAATTTATACCTCGCTGAAATGCAAAAATTTATTACCGTTAAATTATAACAATTAACAGGGCTTAAAGCAAATATTTTTAAGCCTTTTTGCAAAAATCAAAGCCAAGGCAAAACTTACTTCTTGCAAAAAAGCAGAAATTTTCATTTTTTGAGGATAAGAATAATTTTAAAAGGGCAAAAAATTTATTCCGCTCAAATACTTGTAATTAAAAACAAGATAATGTATAATGTAAAAAGGTATGTCAACGATAGATTTTAAAAAACTTAAGAGCGGCACCGACATCCGCGGGGTGGCATCAAACTGCCTCGGCGGCAAGATTACGCTTGACGGCGAAATCGCTGAAATTTTTGCCAAAGCGTTTGTAAAATGGCTGTCGGTTAAGCTGAACAAGACAAAACTTAAAATCGCCGTAGGCTGCGACAGCAGAATTACCGCCAAAGAACTTTCGGACGGGTTTTGCAAAGGGGCGACGGAGAGCGGCTGCGACGTTGTATGCGCGGGGCTTTCCTCTACCCCTTCTATGTTTATACTTTTAAAGCAAAGCGACTTTAATTGCGACGCCTCGGTTATGATTACCGCTTCGCATCTGCCAGCCGACAGAAACGGCCTCAAGTTTTTTATTCCCTCGGGCGGCTTAGGCGCCAAAGACATTGACGAGCTTATCTTTGTAGCCGAAAAAGGCGACTTTTTAAGCGGCCACGGCGAGGTTACATACAGAAGTTTTATGGACGAATATTCCGCGATACTTGCGGCATATGTGCGGTCCAACTGCGACAGCGAACGCCCTTTGGAGGGCAAAAAAATAATAGTTGACGCTGGCAACGGAGCGGGCGGATTTTTCGCCGAAAAAGTTCTTAAACCCTTAGGCGCGGACACAAGCGGAAGCTTGTTTTTAGAGCCCGACGGAACGTTCCCTAACCACATACCTAACCCCGAAGACGGCAAAGCCATAGCCTTCCTTAAGGAGGCCGTGCTTAAAAACAACGCAGACTTAGGCGTAATTTTTGACACCGACGTAGACAGGGCGGCCATAGTTGACAGCCGCGGCAACGAAATAAACCGCAACAGGCTCATAGCCCTTTTAAGCGCCATGCTGTTTAAAGAGAGGACGGGAACCATAGTGACCGACTCGGTTACAAGCGACGGCCTTACCGAATTTATAGAAAGCCGCGGCGGAAAGCACTGCCGCTATAAAAGAGGGTACAAAAACGTAATTGACAAGTGCATATCCCTCAACGAACAGGGAGAATATTCCCCCCTTGCCATAGAAACGTCGGGGCACGCTGCGTTTAAAGAAAATTACTACCTTGACGATGGCGCCTACCTTATTACAAGAATACTTATCCTGGTAGCGAAGCAAACTAACGGTATAACCGAGCTTATCAAAGACCTTAAAGAGCCGGCGGAGGCCGTTGAAATAAGGCTTGCATTTAAAGAAGGGGTTGACTTCCGCTCTAAGGGCGAAGAAATTTTTTCCTCCATTATATCGGAAGCCGAAAAGACGCGCGGCGTCAGCGTGGCCAAAGAAAATTACGAGGGCGTGCGCCTCTGCTTTGACAGGGGCTTCGGCGACGGCTGGTCGCTTGTGAGGATGAGCCTGCACGACCCTATTCTGCCTATAAATATCGAGAGCGACATACAGGGCGGAATTGCGAAAATTATTCCGTTTATTTATAGCGTACTCTCCCGTTTTGAGTATCTTGACGCAGGCAAACTTGAAAATTATTTAGGATAATGTACGCGCATGTTTTTGCGTTGTCATAAAATATTTTTACTTAAAGGAGTTTTATTATGTCCGTACAGCAGAAAAGCGTAGACACGATAAGAATTTTATCAACCGAGGCTATACAAAAAGCCAACTCGGGACACCCCGGCATCTGCATAGGAGCAGCGCCTATCGGTTTCGAAGTTTTCAGCGATTTTTTAAGGTTCAGCTACAAAAATCCTAAATGGGATAACCGCGATAGGTTTATTCTTTCCGCAGGACACGGTTCCATGCTTTTATACAGCCTTTTGCATCTGTTCGGCTACAATGTAAGCATGGACGACATAAAAAATTTCCGCCAGTTAGGTTCCATCACTCCGGGTCACCCCGAATACGGCAAGACGGACGGCGTAGAAACTTCTACGGGGCCTTTAGGCCAGGGGCTTGCGAACGCCGTAGGCTTCGCCATAGCTGAAGAACACCTCGCGGCGACGTTTAACCGCCCCGGGTATCCCGTTGTAGACCACTTTACCTACGTTTTATGCGGCGACGGCTGCCTTGAAGAGGGCATAAGCTACGAAGCTTGCTCGCTCGCGGGCATGCAGAAGCTCGGAAAATTAATACTTTTATACGACAGAAACAACGTTACCATAGAAGGCGACATCTCTAAGACCTTTACCGAAGACACGGCGACGAGGTTCGCGGGCCAGGGCTGGCAGGTGATAAACGTTGACGATGCAAACAATCTTGACAAACTCCACGCGGCTATAGTAAGGGCGCAGAGCGACCTTACAAGGCCTTCCATCATTATATGTAAAACTATAATAGGGTACGGCTCCCCCCTCGCCAATTCTGCCGACGTACACGGCGCCCCTATGGGTGAAGAAAACGTTCAAAAGACCAGGGAATTTTTCGGCTGGACGGAAGAACCCTTTACCGTTCCCGCAGACGTTAAAGCTTACTGCATGAAAATCGCAGACGAAAAGCTTTGCTACGAAGCCGAATGGAACGAAATGTTCGCCGAATACGAAAAGGCCTACCCCGAACTCGCAGAAAAATACAGAACTTATATGAGCGGCTGCCGCCCCGACTTTAACAAGGTAGAAGGCTTGTTCGACTACGGCAAGGCGGAAGCTACCCGCGTGAGCGGCGGCAACGTTTTGAATAAGCTTGCCAAACTTATGCCTAACCTTATGTCGGGCTCTGCAGACCTTGCCCCCTCCACCAAGACGGAACTTAAAGGCGAAGGCTACTTTACCCCCGAAAACAGGCTTGGAAGAAATATCCACTTCGGCATAAGGGAACACGCCATGGCGGCAATATGCAACGGCATACAGCTTCACGGCGGCCTGCAGATAGTATGCTCAACATTCTTCTCTTTCACCGACTACATGAAAGCTGGTATGCGCATGAGCGCCCTGATGAATATACCCGTAATTTACGTTATGACGCACGATTCGATAGGCGTCGGCGAGGACGGGCCTACGCACCAGCCCGTGGAACAGCTTATCTCGCTGCGTTCCATCCCTAATATGAAGGTATTCCGCCCCTGCGACGGAAAAGAGACGGCTTCGGCCTATATCTCTGCCCTTACGCAGTCCTCCCCTACCGCCATTATTCTTTCAAGGCAGAACCTGCCTCAGTACGAAACTTCCGGCCTCAAGGCCCTTACAGGCGGCTATGTATTGCAGGACAGCAAGGGCAAACCCGACGTGATTTTAATCGGCACCGGTTCTGAAATAGAGCTTTGCTCGGGGGCTAAAGAAATTCTTGAAGAAAAAGGCGTAAAGACGCGCGTTGTCTCAATGCCCTGCATGGAAGAATTTGAAAAACAGACGGACGAATATAAAGAGAGCGTACTGCCCGCGAGCGTCAAGGCGAGGGTCTGCGTTGAAGCTGCTTCGCATTTCGCATGGTACAAGTACAGCGGCGACTGCGGCGAGGTTGTAGCAATGCATACGTTCGGCGTATCCGGCCCCGCGAAAGAAGTGTTCAATTACTTCGGTTTCACAAAAGAAAATATCGCCGAAAAGGCTATGCTTTCTATTGAAAAGGCTAAAAATTATAAATAATTTCCCTCATCTGTCACTCTCGTGACGCCGACCCTTTAATCTGACACAAAATAACGCCTGCTTGGAAAAGCAGGCGTTTAATGTTATTATTTTTAAATTACTTGAGTTCTGCGAAGTACTTGATTGTCCTTACCATCTGAGATGTGTAAGAATTTTCGTTGTCGTACCAGGAAACAACCTTTACAAGGGTTGTGCCGTCGCCGATAGGCATGCACTTTGTCTGCGTAGCGTCAAAGAGCGAGCCGTAGGTGATGCCGATGATATCGCTGGAAACAACTTCGTCTTCGGTATAGCCGAAAGATGCGGAAGAAGCGGCCTTCATTGCGGAATTTACCATCTTTGCGTCAACTTCGCCTTCGCATATAGCGATGAGCTGAGTAAGCGAACCGGTAGGTACGGGTACGCGCTGAGCGCAGCCGTCCAATACGCCGTTGAGTTCGGGGATAACAAGGCCTATAGCTTTTGCGGCGCCTGTTGAGTTAGGAACGATGTTAACGGCGGCAGCCCTTGCGCGGCGAAGGTCGCCTTTGCGGTGAGGACCGTCGAGAACCATCTGGTCGCCTGTGTAAGCGTGGATAGTTGTCATATAGCCTTTCTTGATTTTGCAGAGCTTGTTCAGGGTATCAGCCATAGGCGCGAGGCAGTTTGTTGTGCAGCTTGCGGCGGAAATAACCGTATCTGTAGCCTTTAAAGTACCTTCGTTTACGCTGAAAACGACTGTAGGAAGATCGTTGCCTGCGGGTGCGGAGATAACGCACTTCTTAGCGCCTGCATTGATGTGAGCCATAGCCTTTTCCTTAGAGGTGTAGAAGCCTGTGCATTCCAAAACTACGTCAACATCCAAAGCGCCCCAAGGAAGGTTTGCAGCATCCTTTTCGGCATAGATTTTGATTGTCTGGCCGTTTACGGTGATAGAATCTTCACCAGCGACAACGGAATCGGCATATTTATATCTGCCCTGAGCCGAGTCGTATTTTAAAAGATGCGCCAGCATTTTAGGGCTGGTGAGGTCGTTGATGGCTACGATTTCGTAACCCTCAGCTTCAAACATTTGTCTGAATGCAAGACGTCCGATACGGCCGAAGCCGTTAATTGCAACTTTTACGTTTGCCATATTAGTTAACTCCTTTAGATTTATATTTAATTCGTTTGTAGCACAATTTTCAGCCCCCTGCAAATTCTCTGCAGAAGACTGTTCTTCGGGCAAAGGCGCCGCGGCGTTTTCGCCCGCAGCCTCCCCGTTTATCTGTTTTCTTTTAAAATGAGCTAAAGTAACCATAATACAAGAATATTAT
>JAJPXK010000221.1 GCA_021205485.1 Clostridia bacterium
CGCCCTTTACTTTATTAAAATATATGATATAATAAAAACAGAAAACGAAAGGCGGTAAGGTATGAAAACGGAAGCTAAAAAGATAAAGATATTAAAAATTCTCGAAATTCTGCGTCAAAATTCGGATGAAACTCACCCCATAACAACAACGGAAATGATAAATATGCTCGCGAATGACGGCATAGAAGCTACGCGCCAAACGGTATATTCGGACATAAAAACCCTCAATGATTACGGCTACAATATTATCTGTTTAAGGCGTACGGTAAACGAGTATTTTATCGATGACGGCAGCTTTGAACTTCCTGAAATCCGCATACTTATGGACGCAGTGCAGGCTGCAAGTTTCATCACGCCTAAAAAGACGGCTGTGCTTATAGACAAAGTGGCTGCCCTCGGGGGCTCCTATAAGGGCGAGATATTAAAGGACAATATAGTAACTTTCAATACCGCTAAGCACACCAACGAGCAGATTTACTACAACATAAACGAGCTTACTCACGCCATACAAAATAAAAAGAAAGTGACATTCAAATACTTTGATTTTAACGTAAACAAGCAAAAAGTTTACCGTAAAGACGGCGGTCTGTATAAAGAAAATCCTTATTCTTTAGTTTATTCAGATGACAATTATTATCTTGTAACGTTTAACGAAACTTTCGGGAATATTACTCACTACCGCATAGACAGAATGGAGACAGTGCAGACAGTGGACGAAGACAGCAACTTCCCTGATGGCTTTAATCTTGAAAAACACAAAAGCGAAGTTTTTGGTATGTTTGTAGGTGATAAATACAAGGTGCGTATACACGCTAGAAAATATCTCATTGATACTATATTGGATAAGTTTGGCGAAGATATAAAATTATATTCATTTTCTGATGATGAGATAATGTTCGATGCAGAAGTGCAGGTAAGCGCAAGATTTATCTCCTGGGTGTGTTCGTTCGGGGATAGTATGCGGGTAATTTCTCCGCAACCAGTTATAGAACAGATAAAAGACTACCTTAAAACGGTGGCAAAACAATACGAATAAGGGGGCAATACATGTACGGAGATTTAATATACGGTGATGAACAGAAATACGATTTTTACGAAGCCGATTTGTCGGTTGCGGAAAAGATAAAAAGGGCAATATCTTCTCTCGGTTGCTATTATGACGATTATATCATTGTTGATCTTAAAGATGCAGATAATGCCGACGGCGTAGTGTTTTTTCAGGTAAAACACTGTTCCGGTTTTGGTAAAACTAATTTTTACCATATTGAAGTGCGGATAAATATAAAAGACGGTGATGGTTTAAACGGGCATATGTACACCTTAAATGCCGATAAAAAGCAAACGCTTGCGCTGTTTGATGCAATATGTGTACAGCGGCAAACGCCTGATACTTCTTTATGGAAAGATATAACGGATGAAGCGTTGGGTAAAGAGTATGAATTGAAAGAGAAAAGAGAAAAGGAATACAATCAATTTTTAAATGATTATTTTTGTAATCACGACGGTAATGCCGACTGGGTGCCGCAGTTCAAAAAAACAGCTATGGCTGCGTGGGAAGAATACGGCGGTCAGTATACCGATTACATTACCGGCGATTACGAAGATTACGGCAAATATGAACACATAAAAAAGATGTATTTGCAAAAGGACAACGACCCTATTCTTTCATACCTTATGGGCGAGATAGAATACAACGGCTACATTGATAAGCCAAACTACAAAAAAGCATTTGAATATTACAGCCATTCGGCAAAAAGAGGCTTTTTAAGGGCAAAGTACAAAATTGCGTTAATGTACAAAAACGGCGTTTACGTAGAGCAAAATTATAATAAATACGTAAAGCTCATCCGTTATGGATATAAAGAAATGATAAAAGAGCGCGGCGAAAACCTTACAATGTTATGTGCAGGCTATTTTCCGCTTGAACTATGCCGTATAGAGCAGGAAAGCGGCGATATAGAAAATGGCTTGGATATCGCTTTGAAGTTTTATGCCAATGCAAGGCAATACATTGACTATATAGATTTAAACGATGTGATAGACGTTAAAAAGCAGCTATATGCATTGCAGCCGTTTGATGAACCGGATCCGGATCTGTTTGACATGCTTTACGTGTTACAAGACCCTGCAAAGGTAAAGCTTGTTGTGCACGGCAAAAGCTATTTTTTAGAAACTATCGTTGTAAACGGCAGAAAGGTAACAAAGTTTAACGATAAGTATTACCGCAATGCTGTAACACTTTTTAAAAATTGTAAAATTGCAGGTATGCCTGTAAAAAATTTATATCAGTATTTAGATTATGCCGAGGTGGTAAGTTATGGAACAAATTAAGCTTATATGCAGCAGCGAGAGTAGTTTTGAGCTCTACAAAAAATTGATATTGCAGCGCGATAAACTGCAAAAAGAAGAAGCACACATCTGGCTCGATTATATACGGGAGTTTGGTGAACTATTAGAAAGGAGTCTTAACCTGCAGGCGGAGTGCATAAAATGCAAAAAAATAATAGCTTATTGCCAGTCGCACGTAAACCGCAGTGAAGCAATAGATGGCGCAGAGTTAGACGTATATATTTCACAGGCTATGGAAGGTTACTATAAAGAGCTTGAAGAAATTGCATCTGCACGCAAGGTTACTTCTAAGCCTGTTTCCGAATACGATTTTTTAAAAATCAAAAAAATTTACCGTCAGATTGCAACTGCCATCCACCCCGACCTTCACCCCAATATTGCGTTTGACGAAACGCTGAGCGAACTATGGGAAAAAGCTAAAACCGCTTACGATAACAACGATTTACTTGGGCTTGAAGAAGCTAAACTGCTTTTAAATGATTATCTTAAAAAGCCTGTCAATGATGCCGATTTTGAAGAAGAAAAGCTAAAAGAGCTTATCGACGGGCTCCGCAAAGAGATAGAAGAGATTTTAAACGGCACTGTGTACCGCTATAAAGATCTTCTTTTAGACGACGTTCTGTGTGAAGAAAAACGCAACCAGCTTACAGATGAGATAGAAGAATTTACTATCTACCACAACCAGCTTACAGATGAGATAGAAGAATTTACTATCTACCACAACCAGCTTAAAGAAAAGATAAAAGAATTTAACATTACGCAGGTGGTGAATTAAATGAACGAAATTACAGTAATAAATAAAAATGTTATTGCAGAAATAGAAAATAATGGAGCAAGCAATATTATAAAGCCTTTGCAAAAGGAAACTTATCTTACAGATTTATATCTTTATAATGTGGACGAATGTCCAGTGACGCGGCTCGTTAAGATAAAAAAGGGCGACGAGCTTACGTTAAAACACGAGGAGACGTTATGCGATAAATTGAACGTTTCGGCTTATACCGCGGACGGTGTTCGCGTAGGCGATTTAAGCGACCTTGTTAACGACGTCTATGCCCGTTTACTTGACGCAGGCAAAATTTTAAAGGCAACGGTTGCCTGTTGCGGTTTTTCGCCCGAAAACAGCTTTGTAAAAATAGCTGTCAGTTTAGTAGATTTTTGAGAAGGGAGATAAATATTATGATGATAAGTCCTGAAAGTTATTACGAACAGTTTTTAAAAGGTAAAACAGCAGAAGAAATACGTAAAATAATTGAAGATTTAAAATACGAGCTAAACAGGCTAACAAATGCTAAAAAAGATCGGTATGACATAAATCGGGAACCGTCCAATGAGTATTCGCTTACAAGAGAATATTTGGATAGAGCAATTAATGCTTTAAAAGAAGCCGGCGGTATATACATTCCGTCAGATGAAGAACAGGAGTGCTTGTCTTACGTTGAAAATATATCACATATAAATAAGATAAAATTTACTTCCGGCGGTTATTTCGGCGGGTACAAAACCACAATCTTTACATTTATTTACAACAAAGTATATGTAAAGACTATAGATGCTAATGCCGAAGAAGGCTTAATGAATTTAGGGCAAAGAAGCGCTATTAGCAAGGAAGAAATTCTTGACGGTATTAAAAGGTTGCACATATTTGAATGGCAGCGAAGCTATTATAATGGACATGTTTATGATGGTCATCAGTGGGGTTTAGATATAATATTTTCAAACGGACGCAAACCTTTTATATCAAGCGGAAGCAACGCTTACCCTTATAATTATCATGATTTTTTGGTATTGCTTGGGCTGGCACGCTAAATCAGAATAATAGATAAATTGCAAACAAGGGAGATTTATTATGGAATATGTAGATATGAAAGATTTGGAAGCTGCTTTATTTGGGCATAATGAAGTGGTTAGCAAAACAATTAAAAAACTAAAAGCAGAAGGTTGGACGGCGGAACAGATTTTAAATTTTCTTGAAGAGTTCACTGCCGAGCCTAACGACGAAACAAAAGCTGCTATAAAAGAAGCTGAAAAGATAGCTTACTATCCGAATGTAAAGCAATATAGTAGTGTGGAAGAGCTTATGAACGATTTGAATAAGCCTGACGACAAGGAGATGAAGTAAGGGATATGGATTACAAAGATATGGAAAACTGGGAAAAAGAAGCGGAGGAACACTACGGAATGATTAACAAGTTAATTCATGCATTGATAGGGAAAGGCTGGTCGGCAGAAGAAATATTAAATTTAATTACAGTTTTAACAGAACCCGATTCTGAGACAAAAGAAGCTACGGAAGAAGCTGGCGTATCACAGGGTGAAATGGTTTTAAGACTTTTAAAAGGGTTAACCGAAAAGGGCTGGTCAGTAGATGAAATAATAGATCTTTTTAAGAAATTTACCGCCGGTGATAAACCTGGTAAAAACGATTAAACAGTGTTGTAACTAATTTACTTACGAGGAGATTTTATAATGATAGGTGCAATAATAGGCGATATAGCGGGATCTAAATTTGAATTTTGTAATTACCGCAGTAAAAAATTTAAAATCTTTTCTCAGGATTCGTTTATAACAGACGATTCTGTAATGACTCTTGCCGTTGCCCAGGCTGTATATATGTGCAAAGGCGATTACTCTTTTTTATCTGGTTTTGCAAAAGCATCTATGCAGATGCTTGGCCAGATGTACCCGAGCAGCGGCTATGGTACAAGTTTTTACAACTGGATATTCAGCGACTATCCGCTGCCTTATAACAGTTACGGCAATGGTGCGGCAATGCGGGTAAGCGCCTGCGGCTTTTATGGCAAAACATTAAAAGAAGTAAAAAAGATGTCAAAAGCTGTAACGGAAGTATCCCATAACCATCCGGAAGGGTTAAAGGGGGCAGAAGCTACGGCGGTATGTATATTCCTTGCAAAGAGCGGCAAGAGCAAAAAGTACATAAGGAATTACGTAAATAAAAATTACTACAAATTAGATTTTACTATAGACGGGATTCGACCTACATACGACTTTAACGAAACCTGCCAGCGCACGGTGCCGCAGGCGATAGAGGCCTTTTTAGAGAGCGAATCCTTTGAAGATGCTATAAAAACCGCCGTATCAGTTGGCGGCGACAGCGATACACTGGCAGCAATAACGGGCAGCATTGCAGAAGCCTTTTACGGCGTGCCCGCCGATATGCGTGCAAAAGCACTTGAGTATCTGGATGAAGATTTGCTTCAAATTTATAATAATGTAGAAATTATTTTGAAGTAAAATGCCTATTAAATTTAAACAGGTAAGCTGAATGGTTGTAAGATATAAAGGTTAAAGCGATCCGCTTTATTTTCTGCACAACAAAGAATATGAAGTTATCTCAATAGAATGCGGGCTTTATCGCATAGTTGATGAAACTGGCGATGACTATCTATATGGCTCTCAGGAGTTTGAAATAGTGTCGGGTTCAGTTGATGAATATACTGACGAAGAAGCCGGCAAATAATGGTGGTAAAAAATATGAATACGCTTTTTATACGGGAAGTTAAAATTTTATGGAACAAGGTAGATAAGTACAGCTATTTGCGGCATATTGCGGCGCTGAACAGGATTGAAAGGGTAGAGTTTAACGCGCCCGTAACCTTTTTTGTTGGCGAAAATGGAAGCGGCAAATCTACCCTTTTGGAAGCTATAGCCGTAGCCTACGGCTTTAATCCCGAAGGCGGTACAAAAAATTATAATTTTTCCACATACGATTCCCATTCGCAGCTATGCAATGCAATTAAACTTATTAAGGGCGTGCTCCGTCCGAAGAGAGGTTTTTTTCTGCGGGCAGAAAGTTTTTACAATGTCGCCACGGCTGAAGAAGAATATTGTAAGTATGCGTCGCCATCTGATAATATTCTCCCTTTGGAACTCCATAAAAAATCACACGGCGAAAGTTTTTTAACTATAGTAAAAAATAAATTTCAAAGTAACGGTATTTATATTTTAGATGAGCCGGAAGCGGCGCTGTCCCCGCAAAAGCAACTTACGCTGCTTGCCGAAATTTACCGCTGCGTAAAGGGC
>JAJPXK010000028.1 GCA_021205485.1 Clostridia bacterium
TGCTGGTCGCCCGTTCGGGCGGGATTGCCACGCGGTAGAGTCCGCTCGCAATGACGCAGAGTATGTCATCGCATTACTATGACTAATATTTAAGGAGGCAAAGGTGGAAGATCGCGAACTTGAAAATTTAATAAAGCAGTCGGCTGAAAATCTTGAAGTCAAAGATTTTTCCGCCAGGCTTCCCGATATTCAAAAAATAGCCGATAATACTTCTGAAAGGGAAAGGGAGGCCATTTTTGCAAAGCAGCCCGTGTCTCAGGCCGTAGGCGGCAGAAGCGAGGCGAAACGCAACGCTCTGATTATTGTTGCTGCAGTTTTTGTGTTTGCCGTAGCCGTTCTGGCTGTAATTTTTGCCATATCATTTATACCTGCAAACAGCGTTATGGACGGCAATGATTACACCGAGGCTCCGCAGCTTGAGGGTGTTACAAGCGATACTTCGGGAGCGGCCGCAGACGCCGCCGCAAGCGAGGTCACCGAAGAACGATTTTACGCTTATTTTGAAAACGCCGCCGACTTTTCGGGGTATAACGCCGTCTACTACATCTGCGACGACGAGGAATACGCGGGAAAAGTGGAATTTGAGTATGGCTCGGATTGCGTCACCGTATATATCTATTATACTGTGGACTATAACGGCGTCGACGGGTATGAGTACAACGGGCTTACGTACGTCTTTGAAGGCCTGTCTGACGCAGATTTGCTTGCCCTTACGGAAAGTTTATTCGGCGTAGCGGAGGAACAATGAAAAAGTTTTTACCCCTTTTAATTGGCGTATGCGTGTTTCCGTTTGCCCTTTTTTGCGGCTGTGACACAGCGAATGACAATTTAGGCGACAGCTTTACCAAAGTTTACGGCATAAAAATCGGCATAGAGTACGAAGAAACGACCGTAAACGCCGCAGATAATATTTATTATTTAAATACGGGCAGCGCTTATACTCTGGAGATTTCTTTGATACAGGGCGGAGGAAGCTCCCCTGCGGCTTTGAACGGCATAGGGGTAACTTTTGACATCGAAGGACAGGAAGTCGCCTTAGATTACGCGGACGACAGCTACTATGGCGAAGAATGGCGGGATCCGACGTATTATATATATAGCGAAAGCGACGGAATTACGGTAATTAAGGCATATTCGGGGGCGTATTCCTGTTCGGCGACTATAATCTGGCAGACGGAAGACGGAAAAGCGGATGAAGGGGCGGCATATACCGCCGTGGATTTTACCGTCGGCCAATTAAATTTAAAGGCTGATTACAATTATACACACGGAATAATAACCGTGATAAATTCGGCTGACGAGCTTGCCTCGTTGCGTATTTCCGAGTATATAACCTGCGGTCAGCTCAGCGACGCCGCTTGCTACACCGATGAGTTTTTTGAGGAAAAGGCCTTGCTTCTGATAAGCGTAGACAGTTGCTCGAGCGACGAGGATATGTCGCTTTACGCCCTCGCCGAAATGGACGGGGTTATATATCCCGTAATCAAAGCGGCGACGCCAGAAGCGGTCAGCGACGATATATTCTGCATTCTTTTGTCTGCGGAAGTGGATAAAAATATTTCAGGCTGCACATTCGGGCAGATATATGCCGTAAATACTTTGGATTCATCCAGAGGTACGTCGCACTGCCCCGCCTTCGACGGAAATATAATATGAAATTAAAAAGCGTTTCGGGCAGAGAGATGCTCAGAAAAAAAGGAATAGTAAGGCGGCTTTACGACAGGGCGATGAGGTTTATCCAATGGATTTTTGACCAGCTTAAAGACAGGCTGAGCATTGCGATATTTATTTTTGTTCTTATCGTTATGTACTCGCCCTGCTGGCTGTGCATGCTGCTGTATTCAATATTCGGGTTCCCTACGCTTCTCGCGGTATCCACGGCGTATATGGCTTTCTGGGCGGGCCCGTTTACCCCGTTTTTTCCTATGTGTTTTGCGATAACCTTTGCATTGAGAAAGCTTTTAGGCAAGCTTTTTAAGGTGTAAGCTTTTTCGGGCGTCTCCGCGGCGATTTGGTAAATCGGGATAAATTATAAAAGGTGGAATTATGAAAAAAGTTTTGATTTTTACGGCTTTGCTTTTTACGGTAACGGCTTGCACGCTGTGTTCGTGCGGCATCGGTTACGCTAAAGTCAGCGGCATACAGATGTATGTCACAAAAGACGGCAGTTATCTGTGCGGAACAGGCTACACCGCCGAAACCGCGCTTAACCTTGGCGAAGAATACATCCTTACGATAAGCTATTCGCAGTCGGGCGGCAGCAAAGCGACTGCGCTTACCGCCGAAAGCATTACTTTAGAGTATGACGGCGCCGCGTTGCGGCTTGTTGAAGGGGACAGGGATTACGACCCGCAGTATACGCTGTACGGTTTAAGTCCGGGCGATACCGAAATAACCGTAACGGATGGAATTTACTCGGCTGCGCTTTGTTTATCGTTTGAATAAAAAACGGGTTAATTCGGCCATATGTCGGGGGCAATTTATAAATTTAATCACACGGCATTATAACTTAGTAAGGCGTCCGCAAGGTAATTGCGGGCGTTTTACTTTTATAAAATACTATGCGGGGCGTACATATGTACGCCCCACATAAAACGGAAGTTTTAAGTGTTATTATTCTTTGCCTGCGAGCTTTTTGTAGCCTGCGAGTCTTGCCTTGGCGCTTTCTTCTGTCTTCTTGAACAGTTCGCCTGCAACTTCGGCGCCCTGAGTCTTTACAAGTGAAGCGTAACGCGTTTCGCCTGCAAGGAATGCCTGGTAGTCGCCAGTAGGATCTTTGCTGTCAAGCGTGAATACTTCGCCTTCGGGGTTGTACCTGTAAAGCTGCCAGTAACCGCAGTCAACAGCCGCCTTCTCTTCAAGCTGGCTCTTTGTCATGTTGATGCCATGGTTGATACAAGGAGCGTAGCAGATGATAAGCGAAGGTCCGTGGTAAGCTTCAGCCTCGGTAAGGGCTTTAAGGAGCTGCGCGGGGTTGGAGCCCATAGCGCACTGAGCTACATAGATGTAGCCGTAGCTCTTAGCTATCATGCCGAGATCCTTCTTCTTAACCCTCTTGCCGGCGGAAGCGAATTTAGCTACAGCGCCGATGTTGGTAGACTTGGAAGCCTGGCCGCCTGTGTTGGAGTAAACTTCGGTATCGAGTACGAGTACGTTTACATCCTCGCCGCTCGCGAGTACGTGGTCAAGGCCGCCGTAACCGATGTCGTATGCCCAGCCGTCGCCGCCGAAGATCCAGATGGACTTCTTGGAGAGGCAATCTTTATCTGCAAGGATTTCTTTTACTAAAGCGTCAGCTTCGCAGCCGCATTCGTGGCATCCTTCAAGCAGTTTCAAAAGTTCTGCGCTTGCAGCCTTGGAGGGCTCTCTGTCGTTAAATGTTTCTATCCACTTAGCGCAAGCGGCTTTGCCTTCTTCGCTCGTCCAAACCTGCGCAAGTTTTTCAACTTTTGTTTTAAGGGTGTTCCTTCTTGCAGAGTATGCGAGGTTCATGCCGTAGCCGAATTCTGCGTTGTCTTCAAACAGGGAGTTAGCCCAAGCGGGGCCCTTGCCTTCTTTATTGGTGGTGTAAGGGCATGTAGGCGAAGAACCGCCGTAGATAGAGGAGCAGCCCGTAGCGTTAGCTATAACCATATCTTCGCCGAAGAGCTGTGTTACAACTTTAACGTAAGGGGTTTCGCCGCAGCCTGCGCACGCGCCTGAGAACTCAAACAGAGGTGTGCAGAACTGGCAGCCCTTAACGGTCTCTTTCTTGAATTTGGATGTATCAACCGCGGGAAGGTTAACTGCGTATTCCCAGTTTTCAGCTTCGCCGTTAGCGAGCGACTGAGCGAGAGGAATCATCTTGATGGCTCCGCCGTCCTTTACGGGGCAGACGGTAGCGCACACGCCGCAACCCATACAGTCGAGGGGAGATACCTGCATCTTGTATTCGTAGCCGGGGATGCCTGTAGCTTTCTTAAGCTGCATTGTAGCGGGCTTTTCGGCGCCTTCTGCGACGAGGGCGGGACGAAGGCATGCGTGAGGGCATACGAACGAGCAAGTGCCGCACTGTATACATTTTGTAAGGTCGATTTCGGGGACGGTAACAGCGACGCCCCTCTTTTCGTACTTGGTTGTACCTGTAGGAACGTGGCCGTCTGCGTTGAACTGAGAGGATTTAAGCTCATCGCCCTTCATATAGAGGATAGGCTTAATGATTTCCTGATAGTATTCGTTGTCGGCGCCCTTTATCATTTCTGCGCCGGTTGTAGCGTTGGCCCAGGCTGCGGGTACGTCTATCTTTATAAGATTGTCGCCCGAAGCGCTGTCTATAGCGTCGTAGTTCATCTGAACGACTGCGTCGCCCTTTCTGCCGAAGGACTTCTTAGCCATATACTTCATATATTCTACGGCTTTGTCGTAAGGCATAATCTGAGGATTTACGCGGAAGAAAGCAGACTGTAAAATGGTGTTAGTCCTGCCCTTAAGGCCAAGGCTGCCTGCAATCTTTATTGCGTCTATAACGTAAAGGTTGATGTGCTTTTTAGCGATATCCTGTTTAACTTTCGCGGGAAGGAAATCTTCCAGAGCTTCAACCGTGGTTGCGTTGGTGTTGATGAGGAATGTGCCGCCTTCCTTTATGGCGCTTGTCATATCGTAACGGGTTACGTACGAAGGGTTGGAGCACTGTACAAAGTCAGCCGAGTCTATAAGGTATTCGGACTGTATAGGCGTATCGCCGAAACGAAGGTGAGATACGGTGATGCCGCCCGACTTCTTTGAATCGTAGAAGAAGTAAGCCTGAGCGTGCTTGTCCGTATGGTCGCCTATGATCTTTATGGAGTTCTTGTTGGCGCCTACGGTACCGTCTGAACCTAAGCCATAGAACATACAGGAAGTTGAGCCTGCGGGAGCGGCGTCAAACTTTTCGCTGAAGTCAAGCGAGGTGTTGGTAACGTCTTCGTAGATACCGATTGTGAAGTGGTTCTTAGGGCTTGCCTGCTCTAAGTTCTTGTATACCGCGAGAACCATAGAGGGGGTGAATTCCTTTGAGCCTAAGCCGTATCTGCCGCCTACAACCGTAGGGGTAAGGCCTTTTTCAAACAGGGCGGAGCATACGTCGAGGTATAAAGGCTCGCCTAAGCTGCCGGGTTCCTTAGTCCTGTCGAGAACGGCGATTTTCTTGGCCGTCTTAGGAAGGGCTGCGACGAACGCGTCTGCCACGAAGGGCCTGTAGAGGCGTACTTTAACAAGGCCGTATTTGTGGCCCATTGTATTTAATTTGTTGATGCTCTCTTCTATAGTTTCGCAAGCCGAGCCCATGGCTACGATAACTTGTTCTGCGTCGGGAGCGCCTACATAGTCAAACAGGTGATATGATCTGCCGCATTTTGCAGATACAACGTCCATCATCTTCTGAACGATGGCGGGGGTAGCCTGGTAGTAGCTGTTCGCGGTTTCCCTGTTCTGGAAGTAAGTATCGCCGTTCTGAGCGGTACCTTTCTGTATAGGATGTTCGGGGTTTAACGCCCTTGACTTAAAGTCGGCTATGTCTTCGGCTGTGCCTACTTCGTCGCATATAGCGCGGATTTCTGCGTAGTTGTCAGCTTCGTCCCATACGTCGATTTTTGCAACTTCGTGAGACGTTCTGAAACCATCGAAGAAGTTGATGAAGGGAACTTTAGCTTTCAATGTGGAAAGGTGAGCAACCAAAGCGAGGTCCATAACTTCCTGTACGGAACTGTCGCAAAGCATTGCGAAACCTGTCTGGCGGCAAGCCATAACGTCTGCGTGATCGCCGAATATGTTAAGAGAGTGAGCTGCGAGGGCGCGCGCCGAAACGTGCATAACCATAGGCATAAGTTCGCCCGATATCTTGTACATATTAGGAATCATCAAAAGAAGTCCCTGCGAAGCGGTATAGGTGGTAGTTAAAGCGCCTGCGCAAAGCGAGCCGTGTACCGCGCCTGCGGCGCCGCCTTCCGACTGCATTTCAGAAATTTTAACTTTCTGTCCCCACATATTGGTTCTGCCTGCGGTTGCCCATTCATCGGCAACTTCTGCCATAGGCGAAGAAGGGGTGATAGGATATATCGGCGCTACTTCCGAAAAGGCATACGCAACGTGGCTGGCGGCGGTATTACCGTCGATAGTCAACTTTTTCATCAAATAAACCTCCGTTTAATTAAATAAATTGTTACAATTTAAAAAGTTGTGTTATTATCACACAAGGTTATTATAAAACAAACTTGCTTAAAAGTCAATACCCTCGCCAAAAAAAAGTGCTGTTTTTGTACAATGTCAGTGTAACCATAGGAATAACCTGTGGAAACACTGGCTTTTTTATGCGCTGCCGTGAGTGTCGGCATTGTAGGCATTCCCCTCTGGGATAGACTGCGGCAGTTAT
>JAJPXK010000103.1 GCA_021205485.1 Clostridia bacterium
ACACTATTTCTCCATAAATATCAAATAACAAGCTATATTGTGCAATTGCCGTAGGGATTTTTAGAAACAAAAAAATTAAAATATTATAGTAATTGCACTTTCAAGCGACGATAAAAGAGCGGTAAAATTTTACCGCTCTATTTATTTGTTGTAAACAGATATAGCGAGTATTAAGTTTTGTTTTTATATAAAGGGCTTAAATTTATAAACAACTCGTGCAGGTCAGTATTTTCATCGCTATTGTCGATTATATATTCAAGCAGTTCTTCCTGGCGTGCTTGTCCTAAAGTCAATCTATAAAGTGAAAGTATTTTAATTAATCTTTCATAGGATGAAATATCTCTGCTGAAAGGGTACTGTGGTACAATTCTTTCAATCTTTATCATACCATCCTGCTTGGGTAGTCCCCAATAAGGAATCAGGTCAGAAGAATGCTGGTGGTGCTCCTCGGTATCTTTTGTAGCAATTTCAAACATTTCTCTCCATACGTCGGAGCTTACAAATTGGGCATCGCCATACCTTTTGGCAATATTTTGTCGCAGAGCAAGGCACTCAAAACGATTAATTCTGCCTTCGCGTTGTTCAATATCTATTGGATTAGAAGGTAAATTCCAATGCACTATCTTTCTGCAATAATAATGAAAATCCAAGCCTTCTTGCCCTATTGACGTAGAGGCGAGCACAAAAGGTCTGAATGGCGAGTTAAAGGCATTTCTTACGACTTTTTTACGGTCTGCTGATTTATCGCCTTCCCCTTTTGTAAAAGCAACAGCAAAGTGTGTTCTCAAATTCGTTGCTTCGCCTTTTCCGCCCAACATTCTCTTTTTAAAAGAAGGGAAAGTATCAATACCGTAAAGAGTGGTCCTTATAGACATTGATTCAGTAATTGTATTGTGTAACAATTGGATAATATTTTCATTGTTGTCAATGCCGTTTGTAATAAGATGGGCATATTCGTCAAGCATAGCCTGAAAATTGCCGTCTTTACAGTAACTTATAAGGTTTCTCCAATGCGCTTCTTCAGATTTGCCATAACATATTTCAACTACCGCCGTAGATTCTGGCGTATTCATTCTGTTTATAAAAATCTGCGCGAACTGGCTGGCGAGTGCAGAATTAAAATCACTCTGATATTTTCTATATGTTCTGTTGATACAAATTGCGGGAGATGCAATAGCCATATCCGTAAGCACGTCAATAAGGTCATCGGGCATATTGCCAAGCCGTTTTTCACCGCTTTTTAAATCTCGATAAAGTTGTGCTAAAGTGCTTATATGCTTATCAAACCCCGTTTCTTTTTTGGCTTCTTCTTTATTCTCAGGGAGTTCGGCAAAGCCTTTAAACCACGAATTAACATAATCTTCGTCATCCAACAAAAGTGATGTAATATAATACCAGCGCTTATCCACAGGACTGTTGGTATCGGCCTCTATCTTACTTAAATCTGCTTTAATACTATTTCTAATTTTATTCTCTATATCTTTTAATGTGAGCTTATTGTTAAGGCACTCTATGGGGTTGTAGCATTTGGTGAGATAATCTGAGGGATATACCAGACAAAAAAGCGACATCGCATTTGCTTGGTTATCTTTAGCCGCAAAATTTAACCTCGGAGAAGGAAAACGCTTTCTTCTTGAATTTTCCCCTGCGTTTTCAGAATAAAAATAGTGTATTGTTTCCTCCGCATTAGCCGCTAATTTACCCACGGTTTTTCTTTCAGCTTCGTAAGAAACCATCCCTGCAATCATACGCGGAACCATCTCCCAGGAAGAAAACACGAGTATTTTACTGAAGTTTACGGCATCCTTATAAACTCCGCCTGAGTTATAGTAAGGAAGCGAAGGCGGTACCCAAAGCAATAACTCGGCTTTATTTGCAAAAGCGTGTTGTTTTAATACATCAAGCCTTGCGTTTCCGCTTGGTATCGGTTTATATAAATCAATATCACTACTTTTAAGCCATAAATTCCGTTTATTCGCACTGTTTATCAAATCAGGATGTGCCTTATAATAATTTTCTATATTGCGCTTTAATTGATAATCTTTCATAAATGAAAGAAGATAGGGCGTTGATTTAATGTAATCGACGGGGACGTGATATGAAGCGCCAATTTCGTCAAGTAGTTTTTGCGCGGATATGTAAGATATGACGTCCTGTTCAGTTATACTTACTGGTTTAACAGCTTCAGTATCAATTATATCCGCATTCTCGGTTGCCGATATTCGTTCTGTTCGGCAAACCTTTTTGTACATCGCGTCTTCGGCTTCCGTTTTTGCTGCAAGCAAAGTTGTATTGTCTTTTGAAAATTCTCTTAACTGTACGGAATAATTATTCCATATTTCTTTAAATTCGGCTTGTTCCCCAACTCCGATATTAAGGAATGACATAACGTCCAAAAATTCAGAGTAATGTTCATCAACCTGCGTTTCATCTATCTCTTCAAGCGTGGAATACATTTTATAAGGCGTTGCGGAAAGCATTAGCATTTTAACGTCTTCAGCCCCGAAAAATTTTTGCGCGAGCATTCCTGTTTCTGTTTCAGGATCGGAATTAATAAGGTATTTGAATCTCTGGAACTCATCCATAATAACAAGGTCGGGTTCCAGCTTATCAAGGCTTATTTTTGAATACATAACGCGCAGATGTCCTATCGCAATATTTTTATAACTGCGATTGTTTCCGTTTGCCCTTATTTCTTCACACATTTTTATGACTTCAGCCATTATTGTGATTCCGTTCGCTTGAACTTCGTTAAGCCCTTTTTCCGTGGCTGAAATCATATAAGGCAGATATGTATTACCTGACTTTTCGTTACATTCCAATACTTTCTTTTCGTAGTAGTCCCTATTGGGTTCCCAGGCTTTTACCGCGGAATCGGTCATTGCTGTTTCAAGCTCTTTTATATAGCCGTTTAATGCGGGTATTCGCTTAAGAAATGCAAACATTAACGCGCGTTCCCATACCGTACCTGTGCCATATGTTACCCTGAATGAGGTATCAGGTGTCAAAGGAATAAGCTGTATATAACGGTTTAAAACGTCGCTGTCGTGTTCCTGATTAAAAATATTCAAATGTTGCATAGAAAGGCGGGAAGAACTGATGCTGTCCGCTCTTAATTCACTTGTTATGCGTAATTTATTTAAATTTTGTTCCGCTATAGCCGAATTGGAACAGATATAAACCACTTTTACAAGGTCGTCTTGTTGTTCCTTCCGTAAAATCGCAAGTTTAACAATCGTTCCTCTTGCGATAAGAGTTTTGCCGAGACCTACTTCGTCGGAAACAAGCACACGCCTTTGACCATTACGGAAAAGATAATCTATGCGCTCGACGGTTGCCCTCTGAAAATCTTTCAGTCCTGACATAACGTTTTCTTCAATTTGTGTCAATTTTTCAGATACGTCGCTCACGATAGTTTTACCGCCTTTTTAAATATATTATAAGTTTCCTCAAAATTTTCAGGTACAACGCCGTCTTTTGAAACAGCTTTTAACAATGAATCAATTTCTTTCAGGTTTTCAGGCTCATTAGCTGCCGTATATAGCATTTTTTCATATAAAGCCGGTAAATTCACGTTATGTCTGTTATCGGCGGCACCGTCATTTTTATTTCTTTGTTGATTATAGCCGCTTAATGATAGCCTATCTCCAAGCAAAAACGAAATGTACTGATAAAAGTTTTCTTTATTGTTTATAACGGAAGAAACTATCTTTTCATCTCGGTTCTCGGGTAAGCCGATAGTAGGTATTATAATTATCCTTGTAATGGTTTCATCTTTATCTGAAGCTGAAATTTTATAGAAATTGGAAAGCTGTGTAATTTTAAGGTCTGAAAATACAATATTGTCGCTAAAAAGCTGTTCTTTATTTGCCAGAAGCGGCGATATTACTACATTGCTTACGTTATTTGCATATTTGTTAAACTTTATATTTATATCGTAATTATCGCCATTCATTATAACGGCAGCTTTACCTTTGAGGTGCGTAATTTCTTTTATAATGCTATCAAGCAGTTGACTTTTCTCTGATTCAACTTCCTGAATGTCTGCAATATCCACGAGCTGGAAAGGGTTATTAGGGTTGTCTTCTTTACCACAGAAAAGTCCCTTAAGCAATTTATCTAAATCAAGATTGCGTCTTTTTGCCCTCAGTCTTATCATAAACTCAACGTTGCCGTTAAGGGCGTTATGTGAAGCATTTAGAGAGCCGAGGTATAGGTCAGTATCAGAATACTTCCTTACCATATAAATTTTTGCGTGAATATCCTGTTGCTGGCTGTCAGTATTTTCTTCAGAAATTATGGTTTCACCTTCAATCACGTTATCCTTAACCGTAAAAATTTTAAAGTTGTCGCAATCTTCGTATTTTAATCTGGGTAACGAAATAGACCTTGTTATAAGGACGTATCTGGCATCTTTAATCTTACCGTTTCTGTTATTAAAGCTCTTTATTACATCTCCGCTTAAAAACGGCGACATAATCATTACTTCGTGGAAAGTATCTTTGAATAAGGGGTAATCTTCAATTTTATACTGACTACCATCGGGTTTATTAACGCCAACGGGAATAAAGTCGTAATCATAAAATTCTTTGGAATTTAAATCAAAATGAATATAGGACAATTCATCGCATATTTGCCTTATTTTTCTGACTTTAACATAATTATTTTTTATTGACGACTGTTGAATAAGATACGATATAAAATCTTTTACCGGATCGTTTTTGTCGGTAGTCTCTTCCTGTTTTTTTCCGTCCATACAAAAAGTTACATCCCAACTTCTGTCAAAAGTAAGGTTTCTGCTTAAAACTATAATTCTGTACAAAGGCTGGTTCTGTTCGTCAACATATCGTATCAGCCAAAATTTGGGATGAAACGAGGGGTAAGCCGTTTTCTTATTTTTCTTCGGCGTGAGTACCTGATATACCATCTGTTCAAGCAAAACATATAAGGACGTGATTTTAGCAGGCATATGAATTTGCCCCGCTTCACAAAATAGCGCAATTTTATCACCCGTTATACGCAATGCCTCTAAAGTGGCAATAGGGTTACGCGCAAGCTCGCTGTCTGTTTCTTCAGAAAGTCCTAATGAAAGGCTTGCTCCCACTAATGCATCAAGGTCAAGAGAATATGTAGTACCAATGGCAAAGTCTAATTTATATTTGTCTGGTGCTGACAGCAAAACACCATAATCTAATCTGTCATTATTCGGGTTCAGCACAATTCTTTTCTCCTTCATAAATATCGTTTATTATAGTTTTAGCATCTCCGAACCGATAATCTAATCGACCGCCGCCGTACCAATCGGAAGAATTAAATTCACCTGCATGTTTTGTTTTTGCACGCGACACACCTTTAAGTTGAACTTCGCGCGCAACAATAGTGGCTTTAAGTGAATCAATATCTCCCGAAAGCATATACCTTTTTGAGTCGTTAAGGAATTTAAGCAATAGCGGGCTTCTGATTTTTAAACTATTATAAATATTGTCAATATCAATATTTGCAATCTTGTCTAAATTCAGCTCTATTACAGCCCATTCGTCATTAGCCTTTTGATTATTTCCCGCCGATACTATAATGTTGTACATTACCCTTATCGCATAGATAAATTCAGAAAAATCTACGGCAAGTTTATAGTTTTTTTGTATCTCGTCAGGGAAGTTGGTTATTACAGTACTAAGCTCATAAAAAGAATTTATGTCCGTTATCCCCGTCATATTATTTTTAAGAATATCGCCAAACATTGTGTCTTTACAGGTCAGTTTTATCTGATTTTTCAAAAATATTGATTCCTCATAAGTTAAGCTGATTGATAGATTTTCCTGCCAGTTACTTGTATATGTGGGAATGTTCCAAAATTTTTTGTAAGAGCCCTTTCCCGCATCAATATCATCTTGTTCTTTGTCTTCCGAGTTGTCATTTCTGTTACCTAGCGATATAAACGTATCTTTTTCCTTATTGCTTGCGCATACAAAACGTATATATTCAGACAAAGACATATCTCCACCGGTAAAAATTCCGAACCGTCTTATGCCCGCCCAATAAATATCGGAGGGCGCACGTTTTACCCAGCTTTTATTGTCAAGCGCACGTCTGCCTATAATACCATCTGCTGAAGGCGTGTCCATTAAAAACTTTTTACCACAGGCTTCTTCTATAGCTGAAAGTGCCGTAAACATTTTGTTTGGGTTAGTTTCGCCACGTTTTTCTAAATCTTTAAGCGCATAAGGCACACAAAAGAAATATTTTGCCCTCGTCTGGATGGGCGAAGTTCCCGGAAAGAAC
>JAJPXK010000232.1 GCA_021205485.1 Clostridia bacterium
TAACTTCAGTTATCTCCCCGTTTTTATGTTTTATTATAATAATTTGATTTACAACGGGCTACATTGCGGCCGTCTTTATAAAGTAATAAAAGGTTTCGTCCTCGCCGTTCGCCCTCATGCCGGCAGATAGAAGCGTATTGCGGCTTTTTACATTCTGTTTATAACACTTTGCAAGAACAGTCTCTACGTCAAGCCCGTAAAAAGCGTACTCCATCGCCGCGAGCAGGGTCTCTTTAGCGTAGCCATTCCCCTCGTATTCGGGCAGCAGCCTGACCCCCGCTTCGCACTCGCCGCGGTAGCCGAAGTTGTGCAGTACAACCTCGCCGACAAGCTTATCATTCAGGAAAATTCCTAAGGGCATCTCCTCTTTCAAGGCAAAGTCCTCCCTTATTCCGTTCAAAAAATATTCGGCGGTAGGCTCGCCCTCAAGGTGGTCCCGCCAGTTGTAGCCCCAGTATTTGTTACGCTCTTTATCGTACTCCAAACGGTAGAAATCCTGTGCGAAAGCCTCGGTAATTTCCCCGATTTTCAGCCTCTCTGTCTCAATTTCAGGCAGTTTTTTCACCTCGTCGATAATCCTGCGGGGCGTCACGCTGTACTTATCCCCGAGGCGTACGGGGTTGTACTGCAATTTAGACTTTCTCAGGCCTCTGTCGCCCGAGTCGTCCTCTCTGTTGATAAAATTAATGCCTTCCGCCGCGTTACGCTTAGCGAACTCGTTGGCCATAACGCAGTAGACGCCTTCGTATTCCGTCAAAGCCTTCTCTACGTGAACGATGAGCGTATCGCCGCACGCCTCGCCTATAGATATTGCAATAAGCTTGCCGCCTACGCGCAGTCCTCCCGCGGCGAGACGCAAAAAGTCTATATGCTTTAAAATGCCGTAAACGCTCTTAAGCTCCTCTTTTGCGATCCTGGTTCCCTTCTCTATCTGCCTGTCCTCAAATTCCTTTAAAAAGGCCGTAATTTCGCCCTCGTCGGCGGAAGTCAGCTCGCAGTACTCATAATCGGGATAGAGCTTTTTGAACTTGTTCATATGATTGCGCTGGCCCGAAAACTTCTTGCCGCTGAAGGTTACAAAATCTGACGCGTTGTAAATATAGTCGCGCCACCTTCTCGGATTGGTTATAGAAACGTCGGCGCCGTACCTTTTTATAAGTTTGCCTATCTTTTCCTCGGGTACGGCGGCGTAATGCAATCGGATATGCCTTTCGCGGCACAAAACTTCTATAGCGTCCAGCGATTTATCCTCACTCCCCTCGCCGTCAAGGCTTATAGGGTAGTGGAAATACAGCCTGCCGCGGAACGTTTCGACAAACACCAGGCACCCCTCTATAAAGGCGTAATATTGCTCAAAATAGGGCTGCCACATTACGTTGAACGCCGCCGAATAGTCGCTTAAATGCAGCGAACAGTGCGAAAAATACTCCCGCATCAGGGGAATATCCTTTATATCAAACTTTTTAAATTCCTTTAATTTCTCTTCAAAAATAGTGTTCATATTCTTTCAATAAGGTAAAAAAAGGTACGGCGTCAGACGCCGTACCCCTTAAACATTTTACTTCTGTTTATCTATAATATCAAGTATTTCGGCAATGCGGTCAAGGTCGTCGCGCGAATAGTAGTCTATGTAAATCCTGCCCTTTTTGTCGTTGCCGATAAGGCTCACTTTTGTGCGGAAAGTAAATCGCATACGCTCCACTAAATCTTTAAGTTCTACCGAGGCGAGCGCCCGCTTTTTCTTTTTGCGTTCTTCCAGAACTTCGGGGGGTATATTGTAGGCGCGTACCTTCTTTTCAAGCTCGCGGACCGAAGACGCGTTCTTTACAACGTCTTTGGCGAAAGCAATCTGGTCTTCGGGGGCCAGGGGAACGAGCGTCCTCGCATGTCCCGCCGAAAGTTTGCCTTCCTGCACCATCTCTATTACCTCGGGAGTGAGGGTCAAAAGCCTTAAAGTATTGGCGACGGCGGGCCTGGATTTGCCTATGCGTTCGGCAAGTTCGTCCTGCGTCAGGCGGTAATCGGTCATAAGCTGCTTCATGCCTACAGCCGCTTCTATAGGGTTTAAATCCTCGCGCTGCAAGTTTTCTATTAACGAAATTTCCTGTATTTCCCTGGCAGAATAGTTGCGTATTATTACGGGAATAGTCTTTCTGCCCGCGAGTTTAGAGGCCCTGTACCGCCTTTCGCCCGCGATAATAAGGTACGTGCCGTCGCCCTCGTCGTTTACGACGATAGGCATAATTACGCCGTGCCGTTTAATGGATTCAGACAGCTCCTTCAAAGCCTGTTCGTCAAAGTTTTTGCGGGGCTGGTTAGGATTTGCGTGAATGTTGTCAAGCGATATTTCCTGCGCGTTCCTTCTCTCTTCTTCGGTAAACTCAAACGGCTTACCGCTCTCATAGACGTGCTCGTACGCCGCGTTAGTATCTTCAAACAACGCGTCAAGCCCTTTACCTAATCCTTTTGCCATAATTAACCTCCGTTTAGCCTAATCTTTTACTGTAAAAAGGGTGTCACTGTTTGGATAAAAATTCTTCCGTCAAGGCCTTGTAAGCCCTCGCGCCGATGCACTTAGGCTCGTACAGCACGATAGGCTTGCCGTGGCTCGGGGCCTCGGAAAGGCGTACGTTGCGGGGAATTATAATCTCGTACAGCTTGTTTTTAAAGAACTTCTTTATCTCCGCCGCGATCTGGCGCGAGACGGTGGCCCTGCCGTCGTATATAGTTATAACCACCCCCTCTATCGTAAGCTGCGGGTTTAAATGCTGCTTTACCATAGAGATGGTGTTCATAAGCTGGCTTACGCCCTCCAAGGCGTAATATTCGCTTTGCAGGGGAATTATCAGCGAGTCAGAAGCCACCCATGCGTTGATGGTAACAAGCCCTAACGACGGGGGGCAGTCGATAAATATGTAGTCGTACTTGCCCTTTACTTCCTCCAAGGCTTCCTTTAAAATCTTGTCGCGGTTACGCTTGTACACAAGATCTACCTCCGCCCCCGACAAGTCGACGTTGGCGGGCAGAATGTCTAAAAGGGGAAGTTCTGTAGGCAGAGTGTTCGCCGAGACCTTCTCGTCTTCGATAAGGACGTTGTACACCGACCTTTTTAACGCGCTTTTGGAAAAGCCGAGGCCGGTTGTGGCGTTGCCCTGCGAATCGAGGTCTATAAGAAGCACTTTTTTGCCGAGGTCGGCGCAGTAAGCGGCCATGTTTACTACGGTGGTGGTCTTGCCTACGCCTCCCTTTTTATTTGTAAAAGAAATTACTTTTGCCATATTATCCCTATGCTTTTACAGCGGGAAGTTTCACGGGAAACTTCCCGCCGCAAGCGGTTATTCACCGTATCTTTTGAATGGATTTTCCATATTGGCCGAATCCTGTTCGTCCATATATTTCATTACTTCGGTATAGGATTTGCCTTCCATAAGCATATCTACTTCTTCCGAGTAGATAGTCTCCTTTTCGATGAGCACGCGGGCCATATTGTCAAGCGCCGAACGGTATTCGGTAAGAATGCTCATCGCCCTGTCATGCTCTTCGTTTATGATGGAGTGCATTTCTTCGTCTATAAGGCGGGCGGTCTCTTCGCTGTAAGCGTTGTGAGTTTCCATATCCTTGCCTAAAAATACCGTCTGAGAGTTGCTGCCGTAGGTAACAAGCCCTAACTTTTCAGACATGCCCCATTCTGTAACCATCTTTTTAGCCGTCTCGGTTACCCTTTCAAGGTCGTTGGAAGCGCCCGTTGTAATATCCTTTATTACAAGCTCTTCGGCCGCCCTGCCGCCTAACGCCATGCAGATAAAATCTTTGAGCTTTTCGCGGCTTACGTGCGAATCGTCGTTGTCGGGCCTGGTCATCGTGTAGCCCGCCGCGTTGCCGCGGGGAATTATAGAAACTTCCTGAACGGGGTCGCAGTGTTTGCACTTTCTCGCGACGATGGCGTGGCCCGCCTCGTGGTAGGCTGTTATACGCTTGTCGCTCTCGGTTACTATGTGAGACTTCTTCTGAGGCCCCATAAGCACCTTGTTTACGCCTTCGTAAAGTTCGGCGTTGCCGATAAATTTCTTGTTGGCCCTCGCGGCGAGTATCGCAGCCTCGTTTAAGAGGTTTGCAAGGTCCGCACCCGAAAATCCGCTGGTAATCCTCGCTATCGTCTTGAAGTTTACGTCGGGGGCGAGAGGTTTGTTCCTCGCGTGTACCTTCAATATCTGCTCCCTGCCCTTTACGTCGGGAAGGTTTACATATATCTGTCTGTCGAACCTGCCGGGACGGGTAAGCGCGGGGTCGAGTATATCCGACCTGTTGGTCGCCGCCATAACTATTACGCCCTCGTTGGATTCGAAGCCGTCCATCTGTACAAGAATCTGGTTTAAGGTCTGTTCCCTTTCGTCGTTGCCGCCGCCGAGGCCTGCCCCTCTGTGCCTGCCTACGGCGTCTATCTCGTCTATGAAAATAATGCAGGGCTGGTTCTTTTTAGCCATATCAAACAGGTCGCGCACGCGGGACGCGCCTATACCTACATACATTTCAACGAAGTCAGAACCAGATACCGAGAAGAAGGGAACGCCCGCCTCGCCGGCTACCGCCTTGGCGAACAGCGTTTTACCTGTTCCCGGAGGGCCTACCAAAAGCACGCCCTTAGGTATCCTGGCGCCTAAGTCAGAGAACTTCTTAGGCTGTTTTAAAAACTCCACTACTTCTGCAAGCTCAAGCTTTTCTTCCTCGGCTCCCGCAACGTCGGTAAAGCGCACCTTGATGTTGGTGGAGACGCGGGCCTTGCTCCTCGCGAAGCTGTTGCCCTTGGCGCCGCCGCCCTCCGCCGAACGGATTATAAGCCAGAAAATTACGCACAACACTATTATCATTACGA
This sequence comes from Clostridia bacterium, assembly GCA_021205485.1. Taxonomy (GTDB): domain Bacteria; phylum Bacillota; class Clostridia; order Christensenellales; family Borkfalkiaceae; genus Coproplasma. The sequence goes on from JAJPXK010000232.1 coordinate 4,874, forward strand.
ACGACATTATGGAGGAGAGGTAACTTCCCGAGTTAGGGTCGGAATATTCGGTGGTAATTCCATAACTCTTCCATATTACATTAAGTTCGCTGTAGCTATACAGGTTAGGGCCTGTGGTCGTATACGTTTTGCTGCCGGCCGAATAGCCGGTGTAATTATACGTGTCGTACACGATGCTGTAGATTATCGTGTCGGCGTCAATATTCTCAGTATCGCTTGTCAGGTTGCCCTCGCTATCAAGAACGTATACCGTAACGGTGCCGTCGTCATTTGTGACGGGTTTGCCGTTTGAATCGGTTTCAACGACGCGGACATAATTGTCAACATAACCTTCGAACACGTCCCACGTCACAGGGGATCCCGAGTTCAACATTGTGGATAAAACTATCGCTACGACCGCAACAGCGAGCACGGCGATAATTACCCACATTACAATTTTGCCTTTTTTACTCAAAACTTAGCTCCTTTAAAGGGCTTTATGCCCATAAATTTCTTCAAAGTCGGTCTCGGCGGCAAAGCCAATAAGGTCCGCGTAAACCTATATTGCCGCCAATAATATATAAATTATATTAAACCTTTTATAATTCTACCACAAAAAATTTCTATTATCAAGTATTTAGCGTCTGTTTCGCAGTCTATCACTCAATTTTTATTTGTTTTTCATTGTATTTTAAAAGCACACAACTATTCGTAAAATATCCAAAATTAGCAATTTTTAGCTATGCGTCTGCTGGAATTTTATGGTAAAAATTGTTTCATATGAAACATTCAGCCAAAAATTTTGCCGATTATCTTGTTTCACGTGAAACTGATAACGCCCGATTTTGTGTATAAGTGGATAACTTTCCATAATTTATGTGGATAAAATTGTGGATTACCGTTAAAATTACTGTTGAAAAAGTGGATAATTTTAAGTAAAACAGTCCACATAACAGTATTGATAAACTTATTTTAGCACGATTTGCACACTAATACAAGTATTTTGTGTAATTATTTTGCAAAAGACACTTAAAAATATTGCCAATAGCAAAATTTTATACTGTTGACAAGTTAGTAAAAAGTTGATAACTTTTTTGAATATAGTTAATTTTAAGGCAAAAACAGACGCAAAAATTTTTATGCGTCCACAAAAAAAGGAGACGCATAAAAACGTGGAACAAACTTTCAGTTTCTTTCTATAACAACAAAAAAAGCCTTCAATATATAAATAAGGTATTACATTAATATTTAAACCTATCTTTTTAATCGTTTCACATAATTCTATCGTTGTAATTATAAAAATTATAACGATAGAATGTTATAAAATAAGAGTTTTATGGCGATAATATACAAG